>NZ_LGHL01000094.1 GCF_001908205.1 Bradyrhizobium sp. NAS80.1 | reverse complement strand
GCGGATGGGGGTCAAGGCCGTCAGCCGCCGAAGGCGGGGGCGCGCCAGCGCCAGCCTTGAGCCCGGCCGGTCAGCGGTCTACTTCCGGCACAGTTGCTCTGACCAAGGAGGGTGACGTAGCAAAGCTCGGGCGAAAAAAAGCCGCGAGGATGCGAAGCCGCGTCTGCGAGTTGGGATGCGAGTTATCGGATAACGGAGAATACCGCTTGCGCCGTCATTGCGAGCGAAGCGAAGCAATCCAGAATTTATCCGCCGATGGATTCTGGATTGCTTCGTCGCAAGAGCTCCTCGCAATGACGCGTGTGGAGAACACGGCGCGTCAACCCCGGTCGCGTGCCCCGGACGCAGCGTCGCGCTTCAGAGGCCGCTGGTCGGCGCCGGGACCGGGAAGAGCAACGGCGCAGCGGTGCCTGTGCCTGCACCGGAGAAAGCAAACACCGCCGATCTATGAATGCCCATTCATTGCTGCGGAGAATTCGAATCGATAAGAACTCGCTCGTTGCGCGTCTCGCGTCGCGCGACGAGCCGGAGTGCGGATCGATCGCGTGTTGAGCCTTTCGATCGCGCTCCGGGCGAATCTTAGAGGCAACGCCATTTGTTGCCGCAGCGCCTGCGCCGATCGACGTCAGGCGCTGAAAGCCTTTTTCGATCGGAGGATTTTTGTATGAAGTTTTGCTGCGCTACGACCCCGGCAACCAAGACCACGTCCTTCATCGCCGAATAGTGTGACCTCGCACGGCCCGGAGGAGGGGCCGCTCAAGGCCCTTCCTCGGTGTGTGCGGATGGTGATGAATTCGTCCTTTGCAAGCGCAACCGGCTTTGTTATACGCAGCGCGCGCGAACGACTGGTTCGCGCTTTTCCTCGGTAGCTCAGCGGTAGAGCATCCGACTGTTAATCGGATGGTCGCTGGTTCGAATCCAGCCCGGGGAGCCAAATTTTACCGTAAATTCAATCGCTTGCAGTTGTGTCTTGATGTGATGCTCGAAGTCGATCGAGCGATCTCGCAACGTTGCGTCCAGCCGAATCCAAGCAGAATCGCGCTCAAGCAGATGTGTGCCACGGCGCCATCGCGCCATGCGGGCGGCGCTAAATCGACTCAATCCAAATCGAGCTTCGCAGGTGCCGGATTCTTACGGAGCTGATTCTCATGCCAGACATCCAGGTCGATAGTTCCCATATGGCCCCCTCGACTCTGCCGGCAGACGTCCCCGTGCTCAGTGATGATGAATGCGTGGCCTGTCTCGCGCGCGCAGTCGAGGCACACGATTCGGCACGACTGGACGAAGTCGCAGCGCTGATCGGTCGGCTCGCAGTCACGATCGAATAGGCCGTTTCGCCTTTCGATATGCAGTGAGTGCGGAAGGCCCCAGTCCCTCGGGGCCAACGGCCATGTTGCGTTTTCCCCAAGCCTGTTCCAAAGATGCCGCCAACTTTCGTCCGCGGCGTCGTCCGCATTTCAGGGTTCGCAAATGTCCGGTTTCTCGACCGCGCGCCAAAAAATGGTCGATGGCCAGGTGCGCACCAATGATGTCACCGATCGCCGTATTCTCGACGCCATGCTCACGGTTCCGCGCGAAGCCTTCGTGCCGGCCAGCAGGCAGGCTTTGGCCTACCTCGATCTCGACCTCGATGTGAGCGAGGGCGCCGCCAAGCGGTTCCTTATCAAGCCGGCGCTGACCGGCAAGCTGCTTCAGGCCGCTGAAATCGGCGAGGGTGACAACGTGCTGGTCGTCGGCTGCGCCACGGGCTATCTCGCCGCGCTGACGGCCAAGCTTGCGGGCCAGGTCACCGCGACCGAATGCGATTCGGCTCTGGCGGCGAAAGCCAAGGACGCTTTTGCTGCCCTCGGGCTCACCAACGTCACCTGTAAGGCCGCGGCCTGCACCGAGGGTGACCCTTCTGCCGCTCCGTATGACGTGATCGTCCTCAATGGTGCTGTCGAGGTGACACCGGAAGGGCTGCTCGGACAGCTCAAGGAGGGCGGGCGGCTGGTAGGGGTGTCCGCCGAATCCAAGCCGCCGCGGGCCATGATTGTGACCCATAACCACGGGGATTTCGGCCATCGGACGCTGTTCGATGCCGCAGCCCCTGTCCTTCCGGGGCTGGAACGGGCCGCCGCCTTTGTATTCTAACGGGCATAGCCTGTTAAAATCCCACGCTGAATCAGAAGTGTGGCCGGGATGCTGCACGTGAAGAGTTTCCACCGAGAACGGCCCTGAGGTAGTTCCGTCGCGCCAATCCGCGTCCTATGTTGCGACGGGGCAACGACTCCACTCGGTAGATGATAACCCGGCTCGCGGGCACGAGCCGGGCGTTAGATGAACGGAATTTTTGGGATGCATGGGGTGAAGCTCTTCACCGGAGCTGCGGTTTCGGTCCTGTTGCTGGCTCTTGCCGGGCCGACGCCTGCGTTGGCGGACACGATCGAAGCTGCGCTGGTACGCGCCTATCAGAACAACCCGCAGCTCAATGCACAGCGCGCCCAGGTGCGCTCCACCGACGAGAACGTGCCGCAGGCCCTGTCGGGCTATCGCCCCAAGGTCAATCTGACCCTCAGCAGCGGGTTTCAATATCAGGATACCCAAGCGGAGCAGCACGTCAGAGGGATCCACGGCGCCCTTCAGCCCAACAGCGCCAGCCTGACCATCAACCAGACACTCTACAACGGCAATCAGACGGCCAACAGGACGCGCGCGGCAGAGAGCCAGGTGTCCGGTTCACGCGAAGCGCTGCGCAGCCTCGATCAGAGTGTGCTGCTGAACGGCGCCACGATCTACATGGACTATCTGCGCGACGCCGCCACGCTGGAGGTCCAGCGCAGCAACGTGCGCGTGCTCGAACAGACGCTCAAGCAAACGCGCGATCGCTTCAACGTCGGCGAGGTGACGCGCACCGACGTGGCGCAATCCGAAGCGCAGTTGGCGGCGGGCAAGACGCAGGCACTGCAAGCCGAAGCGAATCTCACCACGACGCGGGCGAACTTCCGCCGCATCATCGGCAACGAGCCGACGAATCTCGCGCCGGGCTCGCCGGTCGACCGCTTCTTTCCCGCAACGCTCGCCTCGGCGGTCGAGCTCGGCCTTGTCGAGAATCCGAACGTCACGGCCGCAATGTTCGGCATCGACGTCAATTATCTGCAGGTCAAGGTCGCCGAAGGCGCGCTGCTGCCGACGGTCTCGGTCCAGGCTGGCGTCACACAAGCGTACCAGCAGCAGCTCACGATCTTCCGACAGACGACCGCTTCCGCCATCGCGACAGCCGCCATCCCGATCTATCAGGGCGGCGCAGAATATTCGCTGATCCGCCAGTCCAAGGAAAATCTGGCGCAGCAGCGTCTCAACCTCGAAACCACCCGCGACCAGGCCCGCGCGACCGTGGTGCAGTGGTGGGGGAACTTGCAGGCCGGCAAGGCGCAGGTGCAATCCGCGCAGGCGCAGGTCACGGCGTCGGAGATCGCGCTGAATGGCGTGCGCGAAGAAGCCAAGGCTGGCCAGCGCACCACGCTCGACGTGCTCAATGCGCAGCAGGCGCTGGTCAATGCGCGCGTTGCGCTGGTCACCGCGCAGCACGACCGGGTCGTTGCGTCTTACAACGTCCTCGCCGCCGTCGGCCGTCTGTCACCGCAGGTCCTCGGCCTCGCGACCACGGTTTACGATCCCAGCGTTCACTACCAGCAGGTCCGCGACAGCTGGGCCGGCGTGCGCACGCCGGACGGGCGCTGATCGCCGCTATCAGGTCGGCCTCGCAGATAGTCGAGGCCGACCTGCGCTTTGCTTGCAATCGTCAAAATCCCTGACATAGCCTTGCCAAGAAGTTGGGGGTCGATTCGTCCCGCATCTGTTTATCGTGTGCGTAAAGCTTGAGTGCCGAGGGCAGGGGCGCGCCGCTGCATGTTCAGCCGTGAACTGGGGACAAGTCGGGTTGTCGCGACGAAAATGTCGGAGCTCCTGTCCTGAATCGGCCAATCCTGTCCTGCTTGGTGTAAAACAGCGCATGCGAGGGCGTTGATCATGTGGAGTCGGAGATGACGCAGCCTGCAAAGGTCACAGAACCTTCGATGGAGGAGATTCTGGCCTCGATCCGGCGCATCATTGCCGACGATGAGGCCAAGCCGCCGCCGACGGAGGCCGCCAAGCCCGAGAAGGCTGCGGCGCCCGCTGCGCCGCCGAGGCCGCAGGCGATCAAGAACATTGCGCCATCCAAGGCCGCGCCGGCCAAACCAGCAGTGGAGAAGCCCGAACCTCCATCGGCCGCAAAGCCGGCACCAACACCTGCGCCCACTGCGCCCGCGACGGATTCGGCCAACGGCCAGGACGATATCGACGCGCTGCTGGCCGGGCTCGACGCCGCCACGCCGGCGCCCGAGGTTCGTGCTCCGGAACCCAAGCCCGAGCCTGAACCTGACGTGCTCGAACTGACCGACGAAATGGCGATGGACCCGGCACCGCCTCCGCCGGCGAGCTTCCACCGGGTCGATCCGCGCGACGATCTCGAATTCGCCGAATCGTCACAGCCGCACCCAGCGCCGTCCTATGCGCCGGTGGACTTCGATGCGCCGCCGCTCCCGCCGCAGCAGCCGATCCTCGCGCAATCGACGGTCTCGGCTGTCGAGTCCGCCTTCAACTCGCTTGCCCATACCGTGCTCAGCAGCAATGCGCGGACACTGGAGGACCTGGTCAAGGAGATGCTGCGTCCGATGCTCAAGTCCTGGCTCGACGACAACCTGCCGGGCCTAGTTGAGCGCATCGTGAAGGCCGAAATCGAGCGAGTCTCGCGCGGCGGAAGGTAGAGACCCGGCCGCAGAGCCCTCATAAAGCCCCGCTTGTGAGTGACATCAGGCCTTCCGACCGGGCCGGGAAGCCCCATTGCCGCGTTGCTTTCCGTTGACCTATCCGATGACCTTTTCGTTGACTTGGCCCCCTCGCGCGGCTTTCTAGCAGCCCCATGATCGAGAAAAATTACCAGCCCGCCGATATCGAAACCCGCATGTCCGTCGTGTGGGAGGACAGCCTTGCCTTCAAGGCCGGCCGTCCCGACCGCCGCGACGCGGTGCCCTTTACCATCGTGATCCCGCCGCCGAACGTGACGGGCTCGCTGCATATGGGCCACGCCCTCAACAACACGCTCCAGGATATCCTGTGCCGCTTCGAGCGGATGCGCGGCCGCGACGTGCTGTGGCAGCCCGGCACCGACCATGCCGGCATCGCCACCCAGATGGTGGTCGAGCGGCAGCTCATGGAGCGTCAGCAGCCCAGCCGCCGCGAGATGGGCCGCGAGAAGTTTCTGGAGCGGGTCTGGCAGTGGAAGGCCGAGAGCGGCGACACCATCATCAACCAGCTCAAGCGGCTCGGCGCCTCCTGCGATTGGTCGCGCGAGCGCTTCACGATGGACGAGGGCCTGTCCAAGGCCGTTGTCAAGGTGTTCGTCGAGCTGCACCGCGACGGCCTGATCTACAAGGACAAGCGGCTGGTGAACTGGGACACCAAGCTGCTGACCGCGATCTCCGACCTCGAAGTGCAGCAGACCGAGGTCAAGGGCAGCCTCTGGTACCTGCGCTATCCGATCGAGGGCAAGACGTTCAGCCCCGAGGATCCCTCGAGCTTCATCGTCGTTGCCACCACACGGCCCGAGACCATGCTCGGCGACACCGGCGTGGCCGTGCATCCCGACGACGAGCGCTATCAGAAGCTAGTCGGCAAGAACGTGATCCTGCCGCTGGTTGGCCGCAAGATCCGGATCGTCGCCGACGAATACTCCGATCCGGAAAAGGGGTCCGGCGCGGTGAAGGTAACGCCGGCGCACGACTTCAACGATTTCGAGGTCGGCAATCGCCACGGTCTGGGCCGGATCAGCGTTATCGACAAGGAAGGTTGTCTCGATCTTCTCGACAACGAGGATTATCTGCGCGACCTGCCTGAAGGCGCCTCGCAGTTCGCCGAGGAGTTCAACAAGGTCGACCGCTTCGCCGCGCGCAAGCGCATCGTCGAGCGGCTGGAATCGTTCGGCTTCGTCGAGCGGATCGAGCCGCACACGCACATGGTGCCGCATGGCGACCGCTCCGGCACGGTGATCGAGCCTTATCTCACCGACCAATGGTACGTCGACGCCAAGACTCTGGCCAAGCCGGCAATCGCGGCGGTGCGTTCGGGCGAAACCAGCTTCGTGCCGAAGAACTGGGAAAAGACCTATTTCGAGTGGATGGAGAACATCCAGCCCTGGTGCATCTCGCGCCAGCTCTGGTGGGGGCACCAGATCCCGGCCTGGTACGGCCCGGATGGCAAGGTGTTCGTCGCCGAGACCGAGGAGGAGGCGGTCAGCCACGCGCTCGGCTATTACGTCGAGCAGGAGGTCATCACGCCGGAGCAGGGGCGCGAGATGGCGCTCGACCGCAACAAGCGCGAAGGCTTCATCACGCGTGATGAAGACGTGCTCGACACCTGGTTCTCGTCAGCGCTGTGGCCATTCTCGACGCTCGGCTGGCCCGAAGACGCGCCGGAGGTGAAGCGGTACTACCCGACCAACGCGCTGGTCACCGGCTTCGACATCATCTTCTTCTGGGTCGCCCGAATGATGATGATGGGACTGCACTTCATGAAGGAAGCGCCGTTCTCGACGATCTACATTCACGCCCTCGTCCGCGACGAGAAGGGCGCCAAGATGTCGAAGTCGAAGGGCAACGTCATCGATCCCCTCAACCTGATCGACGAATACGGCGCCGACGCGCTGCGCTTCACGCTGGCTGCGATGGCCGCGCAGGGGCGCGACATCAAGCTCGCCACCAGCCGTGTCGAGGGCTACCGCAATTTCGCGACCAAGCTCTGGAACGCATCCCGCTTTGCGGAGATGAACCACTGCGCCGTGCCCAACGGTTTCGAGCCGGCGAAGGCGAAGGAGACCCTGAACCGCTGGATCGCGCACGAGAGTGCGCATACCACGCGCGAGGTGACCGAGGCGATCGAGGCCTACCGCTTCAACGATGCCGCAGGCGCGATCTATCGCTTCGTGTGGAACGTTTATTGCGACTGGTATGTCGAGCTCGCAAAGCCTGTGCTGCTCGGTCCGGATGGCCCCGCTAAGGACGAAACCCGCGCCATGGTCGCCTGGGCGCGCGACGAGATCCTGAAGTTGCTGCACCCCTTCATGCCCTTCATCACCGAAGAACTGTGGGAGGTGACGGCCAAGCGCGAGGGCCTGCTCGCGCTGGCGCCTTGGCCGCTGAAGCCGGCCGACCCGACGCCGGAGCAACTCGCAATGCTGGCCGCGGCGTCCGGGCCAACCGATCCGCTGATCTCGCCGGCCTTGATCATGCCGATCTTCGACCATGCCGATTTCACCGATCCAAAGGCGGAAGCCGAGATCGGCTGGGTCATCGACCTCATCACCCAGATCCGCTCGGTGCGCGCCGAGATGAACATCCCGCCGGCAACGCTGACGGCGCTGGTGCTCGCGGGTGCTTCGGCCGAGACCAGGGAACGCGCACCGCGCTGGACCGACGTTATCAAGCGCATGGCCCGGCTGTCCGACATCTCCTTCGCCGACCGCGCGCCGGACGGCGCGGTCCAACTCCTCGTGCGCGGCGAGGTCGCCGCACTGCCGCTCAAGGGCGTGATCGACGTCGCCGCCGAGCGCACCCGCCTCGACAAGGAGATTGCGAAAGCCGACGCCGACATCAAGCGCGCCGAGTCCAAGCTGGCGAACGAGAAATTCGTCGCCAACGCGGCCGAGGAGGTCGTCGAGGAGGAACGCGAGAAGCGCGAGGCGGCGCTGGCGCGCAAGGCCAAGCTGCTCGAGGCGCTGGAGCGGCTGAAGCAGGCGTCGTGATATCAGGTCATTCCGGGGCGGCTCAAAGAGCCGAACCTGGGATAACAGTTACTTCGGAAACGGCTTGCTCAGGAATTTCGAACCCCTGACGCCATAGCGCCAGGGCAACTCGACGGCCTTGGTAATACCGATCCGGATGCCTGTTGCGACTTCGACGTCCTCCGTCCGCGCATGCAGTGCGATCGGTGGCCGGTCCAGCGGCAGGGCGTTGTGCGCGATGGTGATGCCGAGCGCTTCGGTCAGCTTGCCGGGGCCTGAGCACAGTGCGTGCAGGTCCTGGAGATGGCGGCGCCGGCGCATCGCGGCGATGCAGTGCGTCGGCTCCAGCGCGCGGATCAGTACGGCGCTGGCCGAGCCTTCCTCCTCGCAGACGAAGTTCACGCACCAGTGGATGCCGTAGGAGCGGTAGACATAGGCAAAGCCGGGCGGGCCGAACATCACCTGGTTCCTCGGCGTCGAGCCGTTGAAGGAGTGCGCCGCCGGCTCGGTATGATGATAGGCCTCGACCTCGACAATGATGCCGCCGACGCCGTCGACCAGCATAGTCGCTCCAATCAGGTCGGGCGCGACCTCATGGACGCTGCGCCCGAAAAAGGCACGCTTCAGCGGCTTGCCGAGCCGCGGTGGTGAGGTCTTCGGGGTTGGAGCCATTCGAGGTGAGAATCGCCAGAGAACAGAGCAAGATATTGCCCATATCTGCCATGTTCCATGAAGCGGCGCGAGCCGGGTTGCGATGCGTGGCGAGACCGACTAGGTAGGACCTGAACAGACCGGACACCCAATGGTCGTTATTGTCGATACCATCTCGAACCCGCTGCGCCCGCGTCACCCTGAAAAGGTGAATCGCCCCGATTCGGCTTCACCGCCGAAGCCGGAGTGGATTCGCGTGCGCGCGCCCAACACCCGCGGCTATGCCGACACCCGCAATATCGTGCGGTCCAACGGACTGCACACGGTGTGCGAGGAGGCGGGCTGCCCGAACATCGGCGAGTGCTGGGACAAGAAGCACGCGACCTTCATGATCATGGGTGACACCTGCACCCGTGCCTGCGCCTTCTGCAACGTCAAGACCGGGCTGCCAAATGCGCTGGATGCGGCCGAGCCAGGGCATGTGGCCGAGGCCACGGCCAAGCTGGGTCTCGCCCATGTCGTGGTCACCTCGGTCGACCGCGACGATCTTGCTGATGGCGGCGCCGAGCATTTTGCCCGGACCATCCGTGCCATCCGCGCGGCCTGTCCGTCGACGACGATCGAGATCCTGACGCCCGACTTCCTACGCAAGGACGGCGCGCTCGAGATTGTCGCCGCGGCGAAGCCCGACGTCTTCAATCATAATCTGGAAACTGTGCCCTCGCGCTACCTCACGGTTCGACCGGGCGCGCGCTATTTCCATTCGATTCGTCTGTTGCAGCGGGTCAAGGAGATCGACCCCACGATCTTCACCAAGTCCGGCATCATGGTTGGCCTCGGCGAGGAGCGCCACGAGGTGCTCCAGGTGATGGACGATCTGCGCTCGGCTGAGGTCGACTTCCTGACTATCGGCCAATATCTCCAGCCGACCCGCAAGCACCACGCCGTGATGCGCTACGTGCCGCCGGATGAGTTCTCGTCCTATGAGAAAGTCGCTTACACCAAGGGCTTCCTGATGGTGTCGGCGAGCCCGCTGACCCGTTCGTCGCATCACGCCGGCGAGGATTTCGCAAGACTGAAGGCAGCGCGGGCCGCGACAGCCCGCTGACGTCCAATGCATCAAGTTTCGAGCAAGCACCGCGTCAACCACAGCGCGTCCCAGATGTTTGATCTGGTCGCCGATGTCGAGCGCTACCCGGAATTCGTGCCGCTGTGCAGCGCGCTGAAGGTGCGCCAGCGCATGGCGAAGCCCGACGGCACCGAGGTACTGGTTGCCGACATGACGGTGTCGTTCAAGCTGGTCAAGGAATCCTTCACCAGTCGTGTCACGCTCGACCGCGCCAACCTGAAAATCATGGTCGAGTATCTGCAAGGGCCCTTCAGGAAGCTGGAAAATCGCTGGACGTTCGAGCCCAGGGGTGAGCAGGGGGGCGGGGGGCGTCTGCGACGTCGGCTTCTTCCTCGTCTACGAGTTCAAGAGCCGGATGCTGGCGATGCTGATGGGCTCGATGTTCGACGCTGCCTTCGCGCGCTTTTCAACCGCGTTCGAGAAGCGGGCGGATGCGATCTACGGCCGGCCGAAGCTGGCATCGTCGTAGGTAGTTGCAGCTCTGGTGTCCCGGCTCTGCAGCGCACCGCCGAAGGAGCGCCGCGCTGCGTCCGGGGCACGAGCTCCTTACTTCAATCCACTGCCTTTACGATATCCGGAGGCTGCGAGGCGTAATAGGCCGCGGCCTGCTCGATCTCCTCAGGCGTCATCGCGCGCGCGATGTTGCGCATCTGCTGGCTGATGTCGTTGCGCCGTTCCCCGGCCGCGAAGGCCTGGAGTTGCGCCTTCAAGTAAGCCTCCGACTGTCCCTCGAGCCATGGACTGCCGGTCTTGTTGTCGAGGCTGCCATGGCAGGAGCCGCAGGGCGCGATCCCGCGCATTGGCGCGCCGTAGATGACGATGTTGGGCTTGGGCAGTTGCGGCGTCGGATGATAGGCGGGAAGCCGCGGCAGGTAGGCGTAATAGTCGGAGAGATCGGCGATCTCCTGGTCCGTCAGGTTGACCGCGAATGGCGACATCACGGCATTGGTGCGCGCGCCGGAGCGGAAGTCATGCAGCTCCTTGTAGATCACCGCCGCGTATTGGCCCGCGAGGTTCGGCGAATCCGCGCGGCTGAGGCCTGTCGGGCCGTGGCAGATCGCGCAGCGCTGGGCCAGCGTGGCGCCGCGGCCGATTGCCTCCTGGCTCGGACGCGACAGGGTGTGGGAGGTCAGCACGACCTCCGACAGGCGCTTGCTCTGCTCGGGGGCTGCGACGCCTGCCACGCGCTGCGGCACACCGGCGGCACTGCAGATCGCATCCCAGACATTTGCGAACTGGACCCAGGGCTGCGCAAAGGGCAGCACGATGAAGCCGACAATCGCCGTCACGATCAGGATCGCGGCGGTGATGCCGACGCCTCGCGTGAAGTGGGGATTACGGAAGGTGAAGATGTCGCGCGCGCTCATCACTGCGCTCCCACATAGACGGCGGGCACCGACGTGCCCTCGGTGGTCGCCAAGGTGAGGATCGGATAGCCGTAATTGGTGATGGTGAGGGCGATCATCAGCGCCACCCACAGCGCGTGCGTATTGAGTGCGACCGGAACCGTCGCCGATTGATGCACAGCAGCCGCGAAGCGATAGGCGCCGGCTTCAGCCTGAGGCGCGCGCATGCCGCGGGCCAGAATGACCAGGAACAGGATGCCCGACGCCAGCAGGATGAAGCCGCCGATCGCGGAGAAGGTCACTGACAACGCCTGCGGCGCGATCGCGGGATCGCCGAAGTCGAAATAGGCCATGCGGCGCGGCATGCCCAGAATACCGACCCAGTGCCACGGGAAGGTGGTGACGATCATGCCGATGAACCACAGCCACAGCTGGGTGCGGATCAGGCGGAGATCGTTCAGCTCGCGGCCGGTCAGATGCGGCCACAGATCATAGGCGATCGCGAAATACATGATCACGATAGCGCCGCCGAAGATCAGGTGGAAGTGGCCGGTGATCCACTGCGTGTTGTGGATCGACGCATCGAGCTGATAGCTCATGTTGATGAGCCCGCCGGCGCCGCCGAAGCCGAGCATGACGAAGGAGAACGCGAGCGCCAGCATCATCGGGTTGTCCCACGGCAGCACCCTGATCCAGCCGAACATGCCGCGCCCACCGCGGAGGCGCGCAGCGATCTCGATGGACGCGCAGATCGTAAAGACGGTGAGAAATGTCGGCAGCGTGACCAGCGCCGTGAAGGCCGAGTGGACGAACTTGAAGCCGGCACCGACCTGCGGGTCGGCGAAGGTGTGATGCATGCCGATCGGCATCGCCACCACCAGGAACAGGATGAACGCAATCCGCGCCATATTGTCGGAATAGACGCGTCCGCCAATCGCGCGGGGCACGATGGTGTAGTAGGCAATGTAGGTCGGCATCAGCCAGAAATAGACGATGGCGTGCAGCGTCCAGGAGAAGAACACGCGAGCAAGTCCCGCGTCGATGGTGGCCTTCAGCCCTGCCGCAACGGGAATGATCTGGAGCAAAAGCTCGAGCGCGGCGCCGACCGCGGTCCATGCCCACAGATATGAGCCCGCGACATTGGCAAACATCGCCAGCGGCACCGGAGCGCCGGGATGGGCCTTTCGCCAGATGCGCAGATTGATCGACATCAGCGCGACCCAGATCCAGGAGCCGACCACGACCAGCACGACGCCGAGATAGTAGAAGAGGTTGCCGATCAGCGGCGGATAGAACGTGTAGAGCACCGAGGCACGGCCAAGCGCGATCGGGATCACCGCCATGATGCTGCCGCCGACGATCAACCAGAATCCGGCCCAGGCCCAGCGGACGCCGACCAGGCGCTGTTCGAGTGCGGACTCGCTGATGGCGTAGCCGAGGCCCATCGCGACCAGGGTCGGGAAGACATAGCCCATCACCGTGCCGTGCGCGGTCAGCGAGCGGTAATAGAGCTCGGGGTTGGAAAGCCATGTGCCGATTGGGCTGCGAATGAACATCTGCCAGGCGCCGAGCGTAAGCGCGACGCCGAACACGGCAAAAGCAAACCAGAAATGAGCGAGAATGAGCTTCCTATTCACCAACACAGCTCAGCCTCCCGCCTGCCTTCGCGCGGTTCGCGAATTCGGACTTGTCGATCACCTTGACCTTGCCCCACATGCCCTCGTGGCCGAAGCTGCAAAACTCCTGGCAGGGCATCAGATAGTCACCGATCCTGGTAAAGCGCATGAGCTGCTCGGAGACGTAGCCCGGCACCAGCATGGTGTTGATGTTGGTGCCCTGGATCAGAATGCCGTGCACGACGTCGGCGCTGGTAGCGCGCATTGTGATCGGCGTATCGGCCGGCACCACGATGCAGGCCGGCGTGAAGGAATATTGCTGGCCGATCGCGCGCACGGTCACGTTGCCATCGGCTTCCAGCACGCTGCCGAGATTGCTCTCGACGAATTCGCCGGACAGATGGATCCTGGACGGATCGGTGGTCTCGACGCGCGGCTGCGGCATGGTCGCGCGATGGATGCCGGCGAACGCCGCCAGCGCGGCCATCATCACGATGACGATGACGAATATGGTCGCCCAGCGCCGTTCGACGCGGGCGGCAACGTCTGCGCTGTGATGGGTTTCCTCTGCGCTCATTGCAGCGACCCGCGCGGCAGGAAGACGAATAGATAGAACGCCAGCCACATCGCGACCACGCAGGCCGAGGCAATGCCCGCGACGACGATCGCGCCGGATGGGCCTCGTGCGACGACTTCGTCGACGGCCTGATCGGCGGCGGCTGGGCTGGTCGGCGGATCGGAATTGAACATGGCGGATCTCAATTCAGCGGTGCGGAGCGCAGCTCGTTGGCCTCGCGCGCCGAGACCGGCGTGCCGCGATTGCCCCAGGCTGTGCGGATATAGGAGACGACGGCGGCGACCTCATTGTCGGACAGGAGTCCGGCGAACGGCGGCATGCCGTAGGGCATCGGATTGCCCTGGGTGCCCGGCGGATAGCCGCCATTGAGCACCATGCGGATCGGATTGACCGCCGACTGCATCTCGATCGACTGGTTGTTGGCGAGCGGCGGCCAGTGCGGCGGCTTGCCTTCGCCCTGGCTGCCGTGACAGCTCGCGCAGTGCTTGTCGTAGACGGTCTTGCCGAGGCTGATCAGCAGGCTGCTTTCGGTGGTCGGCAGCGCCGAGCTTGGCGGCGGAGGCGGCGAGGGCTCCGAGATGCTCTTCAGGTAGACCGCCATCGCCCTGATGTCCTCGTCGCTCAGATATTGCAGGCTGTTGTGCACGACTTCGGCCATCGGGCCGTAGACGACGCCGCGCGCCGAAACGCCAGTCTGGAGCAAGTCGGTGATATCCTTGATGCTCCAGTCGCCGAGTCCCGCCTCGCGGCTCGAGGTGAGCGAGGGCGCGTACCAGTTCTGCATCGGAATCAGGCCGCCCTTGAAGGCGTCGGATTGCGAGGTGCCGCCGAGCGCGTTGATCGGCGAATGACACATGCTGCAATGGCCGAGGCCCTCGACCAGATAGGCGCCGCGATTCCATTCCGCCGATTGCTTCGGATCCGGCTTGAACTCGCCCTCGCTGAAGAACAGCGTGCGCCAGCCGAGGATGAGCTGGCGGTTGTCATAGGGGAAGCGCAAATCGTGCGGCCGGTTCCTCTGGTTCACCGGCGAGATCGATCGGAGATAGGCGAAGATCGCGTCGCTGTCGGCGCGCGTGACCTTCGTGTAGGACGCGAACGGCATGGCCGGATAGATCAGCCCGCCGTCCGGAAAGCGGCCGCTATGCATTGTCTTGTAGAAGTCGTCGGCGCTCCACTTGCCGATCCCGGTTTCCGGGTCAGGCGTGATGTTGGAAGTGTAGAGCGTGCCGAATGGCGTCGGCATGGCGCGTCCGCCGGCGAACAGGCGGCCATCCGGCGCGGTGTGGCAGGCGGTGCAGTCGCCGGCACGGGCGAGATATTCGCCACGCGCGATGATGTCACTGGTTTTGTCCTGCGCCTGCGCGGCCGTGGTGAACGCGGCGAGTGCGAGGAGTGCGATCGACAGTTTGGTGCCCATCATCCGCCTCGTCAGTTGGGCTGGCTGCCGCAGCCGAAGGGCAGCGCGTAGGTGCCTTTCGGCACGGGCGCCGGGTCCGCGGGCGCCGTCCGCGTCGCGAGCCAGGCCGCAACGGCGGTGACGTCAGCCTCGGTCAAATGGCCCGCGACGACCTGCATGCAGTCGGGCGATTTCGCGGTGCGGGTACCGTAACGCCAGGCGCCGAGCTGGGCGCTGATGTAATTGGCGCGCAGGCCAAGCAGGCCGGGGATGCCGGGCTGCATGCCCGTGAGTCCCGGGCCATGGCAGCTGACGCAGGCAGGAATGTTGCGCCCCGCATCGCCGCGAGTTGCAAGCAACTCGCCCTGTGCGAGGACTTCCTTGCTGACCTCGCTCGGCGCCGGCGGCGGCAGTGGCGGATGCTCGTTGGCAAAATACTCTGCCATCGCCTCCAGATAAGGATCAGGCAGAAACTCCAGCAGATAGTTCATCGGCGGATATTTGCGCCGGCCGCTGCGGAAGGCGAGGAGCTGGTTGTAGAGATAGCCGGCCGGCTTGCCGCCGAGCCTCGGGAAATAGACATCGCTGGTGCCTTCGCCCTTGTTGCCGTGACAGGGCGTGCAGGCTTCCACCCGCGCCGCCATCGTATCCGGCGGCTGGTTGGCCGTTTGTGCGGTTGCACCATCAAAGGCGGCCAAGGCGGCAATGACGATTGCCAGAGTGTAGCGAGCGAACACTTAGTCGCCCTCCAGAAAGCAGGACCGGGTTGATTCCAGGCCACAACGTAGTCCGCTATTATTGCGCCAATATAGATGCGCGCAAGCTCGGAACCGAACGATGACGCTTGTTCGCCCTTTTGCAACGCAATGATGATCGATTTCGACAAAATTTGCGTGCTTTTTCAAAAGAGAAGACCCGCAATGCAAGCGCTCGAAGCCCGGATGGTGCGCGACGAAGGGATCGTTTCGCGTCGCGGCGAGTTCTCAACCGATTGTCCGGGTGGGAGCCGCCCATGACCATCAATTTCGAGACGCTGAAAGCTTCGCTCGTCCTGTATGGGCTGAATGTGGTCTACGCGATCCTGCTGCTCGCGATCGGCTGGTATCTGTCCGGCGCAATGCAGCGCTTCGTTACCCGCGTGCTGAACGTCGGGCACCGGGTCGATCCCCTCGTGACGTTGTTCGTTGCCAGCGTCCCGCGTTACGGCGTGCTGGCGATCGTCGGCATCGCCGCGCTTCGGCTCTTCGGCATCCAGACCGCGAGTCTGGTCGCCGTGCTGGGCGCGACATCACTCGCCATCGGTCTTGCCTTGCAGGGCACGCTCTCCAATCTCGCTGCCGGCGTGATGCTGCTGTTGTTTCGGCCCTTCCACATCGGCGATGACGTCGAGGTCGGCGGCAAGACCGGAAAGGTGCGATCACTGTCGCTGTTCATGACCGAGCTCGTCGCGGCCGACAATACGCAGATCCTGCTTCCGAACGGGCAAGTATGGGGCGCGGCCATCATCAATCACAGTGCCTATCCCGGCACTGGCGAGGTCAAGGTGACGTTCCCGGTCAGGGCCGGTTCGGCCAATGCGCTGGCCGACCAGATCCTGAAGGAGTTGCGCGAGGATCCGCGCATCGAAGAGCGGACCGCGCCGTCGGTCGTGTCGAAGGTGATCGCCGCCGATCCCGCCGCGCCGCTCGTGGAATTGACCGTAAGCGCAAAGGTGAAGCCATCCGATGCCGATGCCGTCAAACAGCGTGTGCTCGACCACGCAAGCGCGTTGCTTGCGGCGGTGTGAGGTGCCCGGATTCCCAAGTGCCGGATATCCCCGGGATCGCAGCCTTGCGGGATATCAGCCTTACGGCAGTGCCCGGCGAATTGCGGTGGCGAGCCCAGAGGGATTGTCCGCAGCGATCCCGTGTCCGGCCTTCGGGACCACGGCAACATCGACGCCCTGTTGGGGCAGCAGTTTCGCGTCAGGACTATTTGCGAGGGACAGTTCGCCGAAGATCATCGTTCGCGGCATCGACAATTCAAGAAGCATGGCACGCCATGTCGGATCGCTGCCGGCGACCAGCGATCGCGATGCGCGATAAACCGCGACAGGCGCGCTGAGCGCGAGCGATGCGGCCCAAGCGACATTGCCGTCCAGTCTGGATGCCCTGATCAGATCTTCGTGTCCCTGAGCCACGTAATCGGCCTCAGACATCCCTGCGATCTTTCGGCTGGAGACTCCACCGCTGGGATCGAGATTGGGTTCTGCTATGATAAGATTGCGAACGCATTGTCCGAGCAGCCGGGCGGCCATGATGGCCACCGATCCACCCATGCTGTGACCGAAGAGATCGACGGCTTCCGGCGCGACCTCGGTCACGACATCGGCTATCGTTCGGGCATGGTCGGCCACAGTATAGCCGAACCCGGCGGGCCGGTCGCTGAAGCCCGATCCGAGCAGGTCGATCAGTAGCATGCGCCTGCCGGTCAGGGCGGGATCAGCTGCGACCGCCGGATAATCGCAGGACGACGCGCATCCCAATCCATGAATGAAGATTAGCGGAATGCTGCGTCCCGGGATGTCGTGATAGAGCAGATTGGCGTTTGCCTTCGTCAGCCAAAATGACTTCATCGATCGCCTTGTCTCGGCTGCCCGGACTTTAGCCGCGCGGCGACCGCGGCGGCCTGCGCTTCACCGCATGCCGGCGCGGCGAGCGAGTCACGCGCGGGCGCAGGCGGCTTGCGGCGGTACGGCGTGGCTTGACCTGGGCCTGCGGGCCACGGGCGAGGTCCATCAGCATACGCAGCGCCTCGACCACGGAGCGCTGGCGAACGGCGGTGCGGCCGATCGCGCCGAAGCGATGCTCGCGGTGGATGATGCGACCGTCGCGCGCGGCGGCAGCGAAATGCACGAGACCGACGGGCTTGCCGGGCGTGGCGCCGCCGGGGCCGGCAATGCCGGTGATGGCAACTGCAAGGTCGACGTCGGCGCGCTCCAGCGCGCCGACCGCCATCGCGGTCGCGGTCTCCTTGCTGACCGCGCCGAAATTGGTAAGTGTGCTGGCCTCGACGCCGAGCATCGCGCGCTTGGCATCATTGGAATAGGTGACGAAGCCGCGATCGATCACATCGGACGAGCCGGGGATATCGGTAAGCGCGCCGGCGACGAGGCCGCCGGTGCAGGACTCGGCGGTCGCGATCGTCAGCTTGCGCATCCGGCACAGGTCGAGCAGCGAGCGGGAGAGGGCGCGTGCGTCGCTGCCGCCCATGATCCTACACGCTCCAAGTCTTTTCGTTAAACGGCAGGCGGATGGTGGCGCTCGCGGTGGCTGCGATGCCTTCCTCGCGGCCGGTGAAGCCGAGCCGCTCGCTGGTCGTCGCCTTCACCGCGACGCGGGACATGTCGACGCCGGAAATCTCGGCGATGCGCGCGCGCATGGTGTCGCGCAGGGGACCGATCTTCGGCCGCTCGCAGATCAGCGTGACTTCAAGGTTGGCGACACGGCCGCCGCGCTGCGCGACGCGGTCGATGGCGTATTTCAGGAACTGGTCGGAGGAGGCGCCCTTCCACTTCGCGTCGCTCGGCGGAAAGTGCGAGCCGATGTCGCCGTCGGCGAGCGCGCCCAGGATGGCGTCGACCAGCGCATGGAGGCCGACATCGCCGTCGGAATGCGCCAGGAAGCCCTTGCTGTGTGGCACGCGCACGCCGCAGATCATGACATGATCGCCCTCGCCGAAGGCGTGCACGTCGTAGCCCGTGCCGGTCCTGATGTCGCCGAGCATGCTGGCCAGGCGCGCTTCCTCGCGCACGAAATCCTCGGGGGTGGTGAGCTTCATATTGGCAACATCGCCTTCAAAGGTTGCGACCGTCAATCCCGCCCATTCGGCAATCGCGGCATCGTCGGTGAAATCGCTGCGTCCATCCTTTGCCGCGCGGCGATGCGCCTCCAGGATGACGTCGAAACGAAAGGATTGCGGCGTCTGCGCGATTCGCAAGCGCGTGCGGTCTGGCGTGTCCTCGACATTCCCGCTCTCGCCGGTGACCTTGATCGTGTCGGTGACGGGAACGGCAGGGATCGCAGCCCCGGTGCGACTTGCCGCCTCGATCGCGCGCGAGATCAGGCCCTGCGAGACGAAGGGCCGCGCGGCGTCGTGGATCAGGACGATGTCCGGCTTGTGCTTTGCGAGTGCCTCGAGGCCGGCGAGCACCGAGGCCTGGCGCGTCGCGCCGCCATTGGTCGGCGGCTCATGCCTCAGTCCTTCGACCGCTGCCGTGAACATGGCGCTGTCGTCGGGATTCACCACTGGCTGCACCGCAAACACGTCGGGGTGGCGGCTGAAGGCTTCCATGGCGCGATAGATCACGGGCTGGCCGCCGATCGAGCGATATTGCTTAGGGCCGCCAGCGCCTGCGCGCAGGCCGCGACCTGCCGCGACGAGAACGACTGCGGTGCGCTCTGATTTCGCCATGGGATTCAAATACTCAGTTGCTAATGGAGAGTCGGGAAGTGGGGTGATGACCGGCATGCCTCTAGCACGGCAGGCCCGCAAAAAAAGGGGGTTTCCCCGGATTGTGGGAAACAGCATTTTGCTGCAGCGCACTTGAAAGATTTGCAGAACTGTCTAAACTGTAGGCATGACGCTTGACTGCACAAGAATTGTGCGCAAGATTGGTCGTGGCAGACGCGATGAGGCCCTGCCCAGTCAACGAGACCCCTGTGACCGGCTCGGCAATATCAGGCTCTAAAGCATTGAAAATAGGCGATATTAATGTCGCCACCCCGGTTTTCCTGGCGCCGATGTCGGGGGTAACCGACTCGCCTGTCCGGCGGTTGGCCGCCGAGCTCGGGGCCGGTCTGGTCGTGTCCGAAATGACTGCGAGTGATGAACTCGCCAACGGCCATCGGATGTCGCGGTTGCGCTGCGAAGCGACCGGGATCGGCCCGCACGTGGTCCAGTTGGCCGGTTGCGAGACGCACTGGATGGCCGAAGGCGCTCGGATCGCCGAAGCCGAAGGCGCCGACATCATCGATATCAACATGGGTTGTCCGGCCCGCCACGTCACCGGCGGCCAGTCCGGCTCGGCCCTGATGCGGGATCTCGACCATGCCGTCAGCTTGATCAATGCGACGATCGCCGCGGTGAAGGTGCCGGTGACGCTGAAGATGCGGCTCGGTTGGGACGACCGCACGCGCAACGCGCCCGAATTGGCACGGCGCGCGGAAGCGGCTGGCGTCAAGCTCGTCACCGTGCATGGCCGCACCCGCTGCCAGTTCTACAAGGGCGAGGCCGATTGGGACGCGATCCGGGCAGTGCGCGAGGCGACCTCCATTCCGCTCGTCGTCAATGGCGACATCACGTCCTACGAAAAAGCGCGCGCGGCACTCGGGGCCTCCGGCGCCGATGCCGTGATGATCGGCCGCGGCGCGCAAGGGCAGCCCTGGCTGCCCGGCCAGATCGGCCGCCGCCTGAAGGGTGGAGAAGCGGAAGCCACGCCGTCGCTCGCGACGCAGCTCCATTATGTCCGCACGCTCTATGAGGGCGTCTGCTCGCTCTACGGCCTGCGAATTGGCCTCAAGCACGCGCGAAAGCATCTCGGCTGGGCGCTCGACGTCGCAGCGGATGCGAGCGGCGCGCCGGTCGAGAAACTGAAGGGATGGCGCCAGAAGATCCTGACCTCGGAGGATCCGCGCCTCGTCCACCAGTCACTGCAAGATGCCTTCGACGACTTCGCATGGAGCGCTGCTGCATGAGCTCAGCCGCTGACCATCGTCGGCCGCTACTGTCCGACAGCGACGCGATCCTGGATGCGTTGCCCAATCCCGTGCTCATGATCGGGCCGGACGGCAAGATCGTCGCCGCCAATATCGCGACCGAGGCCTTTTTCGAGATCTCGACGCAGTTTTTGAAACGGCAGTCGCTGAAAGAGCTGGTCCCGTTCGGCAGCCCCTTGCTGGCGCTGATCGATCAGGTGCGCTTG
The DNA here is from genome assembly GCF_001908205.1 of Bradyrhizobium sp. NAS80.1. Lineage (GTDB taxonomy): Bacteria > Pseudomonadota > Alphaproteobacteria > Rhizobiales > Xanthobacteraceae > Bradyrhizobium. The sequence goes on along the minus strand of NZ_LGHL01000094.1, from coordinate 8,871 downwards.
TCGAACTCGCCGGTCAACGAATACAAGGTCGATCTGGGCACGCCGCGTATGGGCGGCGACCGCCAGGTCGATCTGCATGTCGCCCCGCTGACAGAGCGGCCGGGCCATATCGTGGTGATGCTCCAGGAGCGCACCATCGCCGACAAGATGGACCGCCAGCTCACCCATCGCAGCGCCGCGCGCTCGGTGATCGCGCTGGCGGCCATGCTGGCGCATGAGATCAAGAACCCGCTCTCCGGCATACGCGGCGCAGCGCAGCTTCTGGAGCAGCAGGCCTCGACCGAGGACCGCATGCTGACGCGGTTGATCTGCGACGAGGCTGACCGCATCGTCACGCTGGTCGATCGTATGGAGGTGTTCGGCGACGAGCGGCCCGTGGTGCGCGGTCCCGTCAACATCCATTCGGTGCTCGATCACGTGAAGCGGCTGGCGCAGTCCGGCTTTGCCCGCAACATCCGCTTCATCGAGGACTACGATCCCTCGCTGCCGCCGGTGCTGGCGAACCAGGACCAGCTCATCCAGGTGTTCCTCAATCTCGTGAAAAACGCCGCGGAAGCCCTGATCGACGTTCCCGACGCCGAGATCCAGCTCACCACTGCGTTCCGCCCCGGCGTGCGCCTGTCAGTCCCCGGTCAAAAATCCCGGGTATCTCTGCCGCTCGAATTCTGCGTGAAAGACAATGGACCTGGCGTGCCGGAAGATCTTCTGCCCAATCTGTTCGATCCCTTCGTGACCACCAAGCAGACCGGCTCGGGTCTGGGCCTGGCGCTGGTCGCCAAGATCGTCGGCGATCACGGGGGCATCATCGAATGCGAGTCTCAGCCGCGCAAGACCACCTTCCGCGTGCTGATGCCGATGTATTCCACATCGGTCAAACATGCCGATCACAGCAGTCGCGACGGCTCTGCCGGGAAGTCGTCGTCTGCGTCACAGGGGGGCAAAATGAGGATTAGCGATGCCCGCAGGTAGCATTCTCGTAGCTGATGACGATACCGCCATCCGCACCGTTCTCAATCAGGCACTGTCCCGCGCCGGCTATGAGGTCAGGCTCACCGGGAATGCCGCGACGCTGTGGCGCTGGGTCAGCCAGGGGGGAGGGCGATCTCGTCATCACCGACGTGGTGATGCCGGACGAGAACGCATTCGACCTGTTGCCGCGGATCAAGAAGATGCGGCCGAATCTGCCTGTCATCGTCATGAGCGCGCAGAACACGTTCATGACGGCGATCCGTGCCTCCGAGCGCGGGGCCTACGAATATCTGCCAAAGCCGTTCGACCTGAAGGAGCTCATCGCCATCGTCGGCCGTGCGCTCGCCGAGCCGAAGGAGCGGATCTCAAGGTCGGACGAGGACGCCGAGATGGAGGCGATCCCGCTAGTCGGCCGCTCGCCGGCGATGCAGGAAATCTACCGCGTGCTGGCGCGCCTGATGCAGACCGACCTCACCGTGATGATCACGGGCGAGTCCGGCACCGGCAAGGAGCTGGTGGCACGCGCACTGCACGATTACGGCAAACGTCGCAACGGCCCGTTCGTCGCCGTCAACATGGCGGCGATCCCGCGCGACCTGATCGAATCAGAACTGTTCGGCCATGAGCGCGGTGCCTTCACTGGCGCCAACACCCGCGCCTCGGGCCGGTTCGAGCAGGCCGAGGGCGGCACGCTGTTCCTCGATGAGATCGGCGACATGCCGATGGAAGCGCAGACCCGCCTGCTGCGCGTGCTCCAGCAGGGCGAATACACCACCGTCGGCGGCCGCACCCCGATCAAGACCGACGTGCGGATCGTCGCGGCCTCCAACAAGGATCTGCGCGTCCTGATCCAGCAGGGCCTGTTCCGCGAAGATCTATTCTTCCGCCTCAACGTCGTGCCGCTGCGGCTGCCTCCCTTGCGGGAACGCATCGAGGATCTGCCCGATCTCGTGCGTCATTTCTTCACGTTGGCCGAAAAGGATGGCCTGCCGCCGAAGAAGCTCGACGCGCTGGCGCTGGAGCGGCTGAAGCAGCACCGCTGGCCCGGCAACGTGCGCGAGCTCGAAAACCTCGCGCGACGCCTCGCCGCGCTCTATCCGCAGGACGTGATCACGGCATCAGTCATTGACGGCGAACTTGCGCCGCCCTCGGTCAGCCCGGGTGCTGCGGTCCAGCACGGCGTCGACAATCTCGGCGGCGCGGTCGAGGCATATCTGTCCTCGCACTTCCAAGGCTTCCCGAATGGCGTGCCGCCGCCTGGCCTCTATCACCGCATCCTCAAGGAGATCGAGGTGCCACTGCTCACGGCCGCACTCGCCGCCACCCGCGGCAACCAGATCCGGGCCGCGGACCTGCTCGGCCTCAACCGCAACACGCTGCGGAAGAAGATCCGGGATCTCGACATCCAGGTCTATCGCAGCGGGGTCTAGTCTTTCGGGCGGTGGCTCAGCTCCCCCTACCAAAGCGGAGCTGAGCCTGTCCGGATCGCGCTGGCCGTTGTGGCTGGCGCGGTGAGCAGAAGTCCGAATCGGACCGAAATGTTCCGCGGCCGCGAAAGGATGAGACATTCGGCCGCTGCAGGGGACCCGTTCACCTGACAAGCCGCCCCACGGACGGCAGGACGCGGGCGACGTCCGCCGACGGCTCCTGCAGGCCGGGGCCATTGACCAGCAGGTCTGAGGCCACGATCAGCAGCAGGACCGCGGAAATCATGATCGCGAGGAAGAACCTATCCATTCCGGTCAAGCCGCGGCGGTCCCAAACCGTTCCCGCAGGCTAGGTCTGCGAGAACACCGGCCTGGTGGATACGCCCGTCCGTCCTGGCAGGGACGCTCCGGAACCGGCGCCGTGGGCGGAGATCAGAAACGCGGCGAGCCGCGTATGCTGGCGCGGCGGACCGGCCATACAAACGGCTGCCGAATCTCGACCACCGCACTTTCACAAAACATGGCCAAAAGAAGAAGTTGAAATACGTAAGTAGCTGCGATTGCACGGCTATTTGACACTGTCGCGTCTCGGCAACAATGTGGTAGGAATACATCACTATCCGCCCGCCGCGGACCCGTTTTCAGCACCACCATTGCCGGAATGACCAGCGCAGATACCTCGGCCGCACACTTCGACACGGCCCCAGCGGAAGAGCCCCGGCGTTGGTCGGTGCGACGCTGGCTGGCCCCCTTTGCCGTGGCGCTGGCGCTGCTGTCGGCCTGCCTGACCTTCCTGGTGCTCACCGGCCTCACGACGATCGAGCCAACGCCCGAGGTCGTCCGCACGTTCTATCTGATCAATGCGGGCACGATCCTGCTCCTGGTCGGGATCATCATTCGCGAGCTCTGGCAGCTGATCCTGGCCCGCCGGCGGGGAAGGGCGGCGGCGCGCCTTCATGTCCAGATCGTCAGCCTGTTCTCGATCGTGGCGGTGCTGCCGGCGGTGCTGGTTGCCGTCGTTGCCAACGTCACCATCGAGCGCGGCCTCGACCGGTTGTTCTCCGGGCCGACCAAGGAGGTGATCCAGAATTCGCTGACGATCGCGCGGGCCTATATGCAGGACCACGCGCAATTGATCCGCGGCGATATTCTCGGCATGGCCAACGACATCGCGCATGCCCGGCCGCTCTACGACCAGGACCGCCGCTCGTTCCGCGAGCTGCTGACGGCCAGCGCCGGCTCCCGCAATTTGCCGGGGGCGATGATCATCGACAAGAACACCAACATCCTGGAATCGGCCGACACCGGCATGCGGCTGGCCTATTCGCCGCCGGCGCCGGACTTCCTCAGCAACGTCAACGAGTCCGAGCCCGAGATCGCGGTGCTGCCGGATGCGAGCTTCGTCGCCGCGGTGATCCGCCTGCGTGCCTTCAACGACACCTTCCTCTATGTCGCGCGGCCGCTCGATCCGAACGTCGTCAATCAGCTCAAGCAGACCGAGGTCAGCGTCGCCGAATACGCCCAGATCGAGTCGCGGCGGCTCGGTATCCAGGTCGCCTTCGCGCTGATGTTTGCGGTGATCGCGCTGACCATCCTGATGGCTTCGGTGCTGATCGGCCTGAATTTCGCCAACTCGCTGGTCTCGCCGATCCGGCGGCTGATGAACGCGGCTCATACGGTCTCGACCGGCGACCTGCACGTCCAGGTGCCCGTGCATCAGTCGGAGGGCGACCTTGCTCAGCTGGGTGAGACCTTCAACAAGATGACGCAGGAATTGCGCAGCCAGCGCGACGAGCTCGTCAATGCCAGCGATCTCATCGACAGCCGCCGACGCTTCATCGAGGCCGTGCTGTCCTCGGCAAGCGCCGGCATCATCGGCGTCGATGCATCGGGGAGCGTCGGAATCCTCAACCGCTCGGCCGAGAAGCTGATAGGTCACGCCGAGTCCGAAACGCTCGGCCATCCGCTGTCAGACGTGCTGCCCGAGCTTGACGAGATGATGAAGACGGCGCGCGAAGGGACCCAGCGCCTGGTGCAGGGCCAGATCACGATCACTCGCGACGGCACCGAGCGCAATCTCTCGGTCCGCGTCAGCGCCGAGAAGACCAGCCAGCCGCGCGACAGCTACATCATCACGCTCGACGACATCACCGAGCTCGTGTCGGCGCAGCGCACCTCGGCCTGGGGCGACGTGGCACGCCGCATCGCCCACGAGATCAAGAACCCGCTGACGCCGATCCAGCTTTCGGCCGAACGCATCCGCCGCAAGTTCGGCAAGACCATCACCGAGGTCAAGGACAAGCAGATCTTCGACCAGTGCACCGACACCATCGTACGCCAGGTCGACGATATCCGCCGCATGGTCGACGAGTTCTCGCGCTTTGCGCGGATGCCGAAGCCCGTGATGGAGGGCGAGGACGTCGCCGACACTGTGCGGCAGGCGGTGTTCCTGATGAAGGTCGCCCACCCCGAGATCGATATCGAGGCGGAGTTCAAGGAGGATCCGCTCCGCGCACAGTTCGACCGGCGGCTGATCTCCCAGGCGGTCACCAATATCGTCAAGAACGCCACCGAGGCGATCGAGCAGGTCCCGCCGGAGGAGCTTGGCAAGGGGCGCATCGACGTCGTGGTGTCGCGCGAGGGCGAGGACGTGCTGATCGACGTCATCGACAACGGCATCGGCCTGCCCAAGGTCGCACGCTCGCGCCTGCTTGAGCCGTACGTCACAACGCGGGCCAAGGGCACCGGCCTTGGTCTGGCGATCGTTGGCCGCGTGCTGGAAGACCATGGCGGGCGCATCGAACTGAAAGACGCTTCCGATTTCCGCGAAGGCCAGCGCGGCGCCTGGATGCGGATGCGCTTTGCGCTGTCAGGTCATCCCGCGAAGACCGAGACGGCCGAAGCAGCATCGGCGTTCAAGGATGCGGTCAAGGACCAGGAAACAAAAGAGCCGGCCGCTGAAACCAAAGAGCCGGCTGACAAGACCAATGATTCAACGAAAATTGAAGCCTCTACAGGCAGCTGACAAGACAGGCGCGACCCATGGCAAGTGAAATTCTGATTGTCGATGATGAGGCCGATATTCGGGATCTCGTTGCGGGCATTCTGGAGGACGAGGGGTTCGTCACCCGGACCGCACGCGACAGCGACTCGGCGCTGGCCGAGATCGCCAACCGCAGGCCGCACCTGGTGTTCCTCGACATCTGGCTGCAGGGCTCGAAGCTCGACGGCCTGCAGCTGCTGGAGCAGGTCAAGAAGGATAACGCCGATCTGCCGGTCGTGATGATCTCCGGCCACGGCAACATCGAGACCGCGGTCGCCGCGATCAAGCGCGGCGCCTACGACTTCATCGAGAAGCCGTTCAAGGCCGACCGCCTCATCCTGGTCGCGACCCGCGCGCTGGAGAACTCGCGTCTCAAGCGCGAGGTGAAGGAGCTGAAGCAGCTCGCGCCGAGCGCCAGCCAACTCGTCGGCCGCTCGCCCAGCATGAACCAGCTGCGCCAGACCATCGAGCGCGCGGCGAAGGCCAACAGCCGGATACTGATCGTCGGTCCCGCCGGCGCCGGCAAGGAGCTGACCGCGCGCACGCTGCATACGGCCTCGGGCCGCGCCGACGGCCCGTTCGTCGTCATCAACGCCGCCGCGATCACACCGGAGCGGATGGAGCATGAGCTCTTCGGCATCGAGCAGTCCAACGGTGAGCAGCCGCGCAAGCCGGGCGCGCTCGAGGAAGCGCATGGCGGTACGCTGTTCATCGACGAGATCGCGGACATGCCGCGCGAGACCCAGAACAAGATCCTGCGCGTGCTGGTCGAGCAGTCGTTCCAGCGCGTCGGCGGCACTGCCAAGGTGCAGGTCGACGTCCGCATCATCTCCTCCACCGCGCGCAATCTCGAAGAGGAGATCGCGGCCGGCCATTTCCGCGAGGACCTCTATCATCGGCTCTCGGTGGTGCCGATCCGCGTGCCCGCGCTCTCGGAGCGGCGCGAGGACATTCCGGAATTGATCGATTACTTCATGGAGCAGATCTCGGCCGGTAGCGGCCTGCCCAGGCGCCAGATCGGACAGGACGCGATGGCGGTGCTGCAGTCGCATGTCTGGCCGGGCAATGTGCGTCAGCTTCGCAATAACGTTGAGAGAGTCATGATTCTGGCCGCCGGCGGGCCGGAGGTGATCATCACCGCCGACATGCTGCCGCAGGACGTCGGCTCCATGGTGCCGGCGATGCCAACCAGCAACAACGGTGAGCACATCATGGGCCTGCCGCTGCGCGAGGCACGCGAGGTGTTCGAGCGCGACTATTTAATTGCACAGATCAGCCGTTTTTCAGGAAATATTTCTCGCACAGCCGAGTTCGTTGGCATGGAACGTTCGGCGCTGCATCGAAAGTTGAAGGCACTCGGCGTCGGGTGACGCCGCGACGTCGCGGCCAACCTAAGGGATAAGCGAGGGAAATCATCGATTTCCGTAGTTTTTCGGAGGAATCGGGTGGGCCGTGCCGCGTGAAGCGGCTTGCCTAATAACCCGACCTGTCCTCTAATCGTAATGTTGTTCCTTCCGAGGGGGATCTCATGAGGAACGGCAACCGGAAGAGGCCCCAAATCAACAAAAGAGGGCCGCAACCGGCGCAATAACAAGAAACTCAAAGCGAGAAAAAAACAATGGCGGCAGACCGCGCACAAAACCTACAGGACACCTTCCTCAATCACGTTCGCAAAACCAAGACGCCACTGACGATCTTTCTGGTCAACGGAGTGAAGCTCCAGGGTATCGTGACCTGGTTCGACAATTTCTGTTTGCTGCTTCGGCGCGACGGTCACTCGCAGCTCGTCTACAAGCATGCGATCTCGACCATCATGCCCGGCGCTCCGATCCAGCTGTTCGAAGGCGGCGAGGATCAGCCGGCTTGAGAGTGATCTGATTGGAACCCCGGAATTTCGACGGGGAGGCCGACCGTCCGCGGTCGGCAGGGGCTCAGCAGACGGGGCGGGTGCTTGTCATCGGCCCCTACTTGCGAGTGCGTGCGGGAAATGCCGACGCGCAGTCGGAGAGCCATGTCCTTTCTAGCCATGCCCTGCGAGACGCCGAGGCCCGGCTCGACGAAGCCGCGGGCCTCGCGCGCGCGATTGATCTTGTCGTGGCCGACGCCATCATCGCGCCGGTCAGCCAGATCAGGCCAGCGACTTACATTGGCAAGGGCAAGGTCGAGGAGATCACCGGGCTGATCAAAGGCCTGGAGGTCGAGCTCGTGGTGATGGATTGCGCGCTGTCGCCGATCCAGCAGCGCAACCTCGAGAGGGAATGGCACGCCAAGGTGCTCGACCGCACCGGCCTGATCCTCGAGATCTTCGGCCGCCGCGCCAAGACCAGGGAAGGCTCGCTCCAGGTCGAGCTCGCGCATCTCAACTACCAGCGCTCGCGCCTGGTGCGTTCGTGGACCCATCTGGAGCGCCAGCGCGGCGGTTTCGGATTCATGGGCGGTCCGGGTGAGACGCAGATCGAAGCCGACCGCCGCCTGATCCAGGAGCGCATCGCCAAGCTCGAGAGCGAGCTGAAGAAGGTGCAGGCGACGCGGCGTCTGCATCGTGCGGGGCGCCAGCGCGTGCCGTACCGCGTCGTCGCGCTGGTCGGCTACACCAATGCCGGCAAGTCGACCCTGTTCAACCGCCTGACGCGCGCCGACGTGCAGGCCGCCGACATGCTGTTCGCGACGCTCGATCCGACCCTGCGCGCTCTCACCCTGCCGCATGGCGGCAAGGCGATGCTGTCGGACACCGTCGGATTCATCTCCAACCTGCCGACGCAGCTCGTCGCCGCTTTCCGCGCCACGCTGGAGGAGGTGCTGGAAGCCGATGTCATCCTGCATGTGCGCGACATCTCGCATGAAGATGCCGAGGCGCAGCAGAGCGACGTCGACGCCGTGCTGCGCCAGCTCGGCATCAATCCCGATGACTCAGGCCGCATCATTGAGGTCTGGAACAAGATCGACCGCTTCGATGCCGAGCAGCGCGAAGAGCTGCTCAACATCGCCGCGCGCCGGCCGGAAGATCATCCGGCGATGCTGGTTTCCGCCGTGTCAGGCGAGGGGATCGACGCACTGCTCGCCGCGATCGAGGAACGGCTCGCCGCAAAGCGCACCACGCTCGATCTCTCCATCGACGCTGCCGACGGCGCCGGCATCAGCTGGCTGCACCGCAATTCCGAGGTGCTGGCAAAAGAGCTTCACGACGGCCGCTTCGACATGACCGTGCGGGTGGATGAGACCAAGCGGGACATCGTGGTGAACCGCTTCGACGCCGTGCCGCATCACCACGCCACATGACCGGAGTCGTCCCGGACAAGCGCGCCCTGAGCGCGCGCCGATCCGGCAACTGTTATGTTGACCTGGTCTGTAGGTACGGCTTCCTGTCGCGCATAATGGCGTTGAGGACCGTCAACAGCTTCCTGGCGACGGCAATGAGAGCGAGCTTGGCTG
>NZ_LGHL01000093.1 GCF_001908205.1 Bradyrhizobium sp. NAS80.1 | reverse complement strand
GAAATGCACAAGCAAAACGGAAACCGCCGGCACCCCGTACCAAAAGAAACCGCCGAAACTCAAAAGCCAAGCTCGCCCCAAGTCAGAAACGAGTTTTGCAACACAATCCCCCGGTAAGCGGACCTCAATTAGATCTGCCGGTACGTCGCTGATGGGCCCAGATGCGGACACTCCGACACACGTCAAAGTGACAATGCTGCGCGTCATCCGGGTTCACACGCCATGGCGACAACACTTGCAGTCGCTCACGTCCACCGTGAGAGACCGGACTTGCGCCGTGCCGACGCATTCGGAAATAATTCTGATCTCGCTGTCATGCTGGTGCGAATACAGTCTGTCGAAATCCGACAGCGTCATATCCCGATTTAGAGTACCTTAAGGTCTCTCGTTCATATTGAGGGTTCGATGGTGCCATCGGCACGGCGGATGCCCGGTACCGTCTGGATGCCTATCTAACGCTCTCGAATAGAGCCTTCTATCAAAGCCAGCGCGACTTACAGACCTTCCGGGGGCCTGCCTCATGGGGCGGAGACGCGCGTCGACTTATCAAACCCAACGCAAACTGCTGATTATTCGCGAATGGCGGCGTTGGCTTCAGGCTCGGCCAATCGATCGTGGGGCAGTCACCGCCCGCGATACTTTGAGTTTCTTTTGCGAACTACAGGACAAGCGCTCCCCGCTCCTGAAATTTCATGCGAGGGGGCGAGACAAGTGGGAAATCATCAACGGCTGGTTGCTGGCTTGCGGCCAGCATGAGGACGGACAATGCCCGCAGTCTTAGACCCGGAAGAGATTGTGGTCTTGGCCAACCACGGAGTGATGAGACTGCGCTCTGCGGTCGCGAGAGCGATGGCGTTGCTGCCCGAAGATCGCGATGTGGCGATAATAATCCGAAAGGGCCAACTGTCGCAGTCGATCCTCAATTTCAAGCAGATAATGCAGCTTGCGGCGCGGTGGGAGCACGCGGAGCAGCCCGGACCTCCGGGGACGGTCTCTCCGGGTCCGCAGCCATCTGGCGGCCGCGCGGCTGAATAGGAAGCTTCCGGGCCCCACTGAGGCGAACCCGTTCTCTACCCGCACCGAACCTGGACATTTGGGAGATATTCGACCCGCTGTGTCCCACGCAGTTTGTGCCACTAGCATAGGTTGCCTTTGTCCGCTTCGGGTCCAAGACCGGCAAATCCCCGATCCCGATCAAGCGTAAGATTTCTGCTTAACCTCAAAAGCCGACATCTGCGCCTTTGCGAGTACACGCTCTGGCTTAAGCCGCCGACGCGGACGGCGGCGCGAGCACCGAACAAATCGCCTGCGCGTGGCGCGAGGCGCGCAGGCAAGCTCGATCAGGTCAGTCGCGCGCGGATATCGGGTTTCAGGACCTTGCCGACCTTGGAACGCGGAAGATCGTCCCAGACTTCGATCTGCTTCGGCGTCTTGACGCTGCCGATCTGTCCCTTGACGAAGGCGGCGAGCGCCACTGGGTCAATCCGATGGCCGGTCCGCGGCTGCACCACGGCCACGATCCGTTCGCCCCACTTCGGATCAGGCAGCCCGATGACCGCACAATCCTGCACCGCCTCGTGGGCGCGCAACGCGTTCTCGACCTCGATCGAGTAGACGTTGAAGCCACCGGTGATGATCATGTCCTTGGCGCGATCGACGATGTAGAGATAGCCGTCGCCGTCGATATAACCGATGTCGCCGGTGTGGTGCCAGCCATGCGCCGAGACCCCGGCGGTCGCTTCCGGATTCCTGTAATAGCCCTCCATGACGAGCGAACCGCGCACCACGATTTCGCCGCGCGACCCGGTCGGCAGCAGATTGCCATCGCCGTCCATGATGCCGGCGGTCACCAGCGGGCTGATCCGTCCGGCGGAGGCGAGGCGCTCTCGTGCGATGCTGCCGTCCGGATTGTAATGCCCGTCGGGCGGCAACATCGAGATCATCATCGGCGCCTCGGTCTGACCGAATAGCTGGGCCATCGGCCCGATCCGCTGCAAGGCTTCCTCCAACCGCGCAGCGGATATCGGAGCGGCGCCGTACCAGAAGCACTGGAGCGAGGAAAGATCGCTTGAGGCGAGCTGCGGATGGTCCAGCAGCATGTAGATCACGGTCGGCGGCAGGAATGTGTGGGTGACGCGATGGCGCGCGATCAGCGTCAGGAACTCGCCGATATCAGGGTGATACATGATCACGATGCGCCCGCCGAGCGTCATGATCGGAAAGCAGAGTACGCCGGCGGCATGCGTCAGCGGCGCCAAGGCAAGATAGACGGGCCGGCCTCTGAACGGGTAGCCCATGAGCGTCAACGCGGTCATCGCCTCGATGTTGCGCCCGGAGAGCATCACACCCTTCGGCTTGCCGGTGGTGCCGCCGGTGCCCGGTAGCATCACGAGATCGTCGACCGGCTCACGTCGATAGAAATCGTCGGCAAGGCCATCGAGCCAGCGCTCGAAGGAGGGCGCGAACGGCAGTTCGCGATCGAGACAGACCAGCACGCGCAGCTTGGGCAGTTCATGCCGCACCGCCTCGACCATTGCGGCGAAGCTCGAATGAAACAGCAACAGGCTGCAATCGAACTGATCGAGAATGAACCTGTTTTCGGCAGCCTCGTTGCGCGGATTGATCGGACACCACACCGCGCCGGCGCGCGAAATGCCGAACACGCAACTGAAGGCGAGCGGATCGTTGCCCGACAGGATCGCGACCTTTTCGCCGGGCGCAATGCCTGACCGGTCGAGCCCGCGCGCAATGCGGTAGCTCAGCCGCTGCACCTCGCCATAGCTGAGATCGCGTCCGTCCATCGTGAGGCACGGCGCCTCAGTACCGAGCGAGACGCCTTTGTCCAGATAATCGGTGAAGCGCATGATCGTCCCTCATGTGGCGGGTGACGCCGCTAAAGCGCGACGAGATGAATCGTCATCGCGCTTTAGGTTATTGTTTGAGCATGATCTTTTCGGAAACCGCTTCGCACTTTTCCGGATCATGCTTTAGGCGTCACCCGCCGGCGTTTCAATCTTGTACCGTCAGGATCGGCTTGCTGACGAGTCCGAAGCTGCGCAACTGTCCGAGCAGCTCACGGTGGCCGAATGCCTGGCACCCGGACGCGAATCCGGTACGCCGCGGCGCCTGTTGCAGCAGCGAAAACGCCGCATAGGCCTGCAGCATGCCGGTTTGCTTGTAGTTGCAGTTGCCGTGGATCACGCACTGGGCGCGACCGAGCGGACCGGAGGCGTGGACCGAATCGATCGACGTGTTGACCCGTGGATTCTCGCGCGGTGGCATCGAGGCCTGCAGGGTGGCAGCGATATCCGCCAGCGCCTTCTCCTGCTCCGCGGGCGGCAGTGGCTTGATCTTCTCTTTCACCATCTGCGTGGTCTGCACCACGCCCTCCATCACGGGACGGGAGAGAACGCCACCGAGCACACGGCAGTTGCTCACGCGCGGATCGTTCTTGAACCAGACCGGGTGCGCGGTCCCGCCCCAGGGCACCGCGATCGCGGTCTCGTGCTGGCCGGGGACGACGACGTCCGCACGCGCGGTGACGTCCCATTCGACATACTTGTTCTGTTCGAGATAGTACCAGTTGGCCTTGAGAATGGTGAAGATCGTCTGCGTCGAGGCGTAGGTCGGAAGGCCCTTCCAGAACACCAGGATGTCGAGCGTATCCAGGCCCGGCGTCTCCAGGCAGATGTTGGCGGCGATTTCGCCGGTCGTGTACATCTGCGCGAGATTGGGCGACAGCAGAAGGCCCCTTTCGGCGAATTTGGCGCCCCAGCGCTCCTGTGCCTGCAACACCCAATCCTGTTCGCCCGTCGTATCGGTGTAGTGACATCCGGCCTGCAGCGCCGCTTCCAAGACCTCCGATCCGTATTTGATGAACGGGCCGACCATGTTGCTGACCACCCTGCTTCCCCTGAACAGTTTCGTCAGCGCCTCGACATTGTGCTCGACACCGACGATCTCGTAGTCGGCGGTCTCGATGCCCGGGATTTTCTCCACCACCGCCTTCACCTTGGCGGCGTCGCGGCGGCGCGATGAAGGGGATGTTGTATTCGCGTAAGTATTCGCAGACCAGGCGCCCGGTGTAGCCGGACACGCCGTAGACGACGACGGGCTTCTTCTCGCTCATGGCGATTCTCCGAAATGGTTGTCGTTGGGTTGCGGGCTTACATGCCCATGCCGCCGTCGACCGGCAGGCCGATGCCGGTGATGAAGCGGGCATCGTTTGAGCACAGGAACACGGCAGCGTCGGCGATGTCGCCGACCTCGGCGAGCTTGCCGAGCGGCGTCTGTTCCACCACCGAGCCGACCGCGGCATTGACGTCGGGCGCCAGCCCGATCTTCACGATGTCATTGGCAAGCTGCATGCCCATGTCGGTCGGGATCAGCCCGGGATAGATGCAGTTGACACGTACGCCATAGCCGAGCTTGCCGGCTTCCATCGCGCCAACCCGCGTCATGCGATCGACCGCCGATTTGGTGCCGGAATAAACGGCGATGCTCGGGAAGGCGATCGTCGCCGCGACCGAGGCGATGTTGACGATCGCGCCGCCCTTGCCGGCGAGCCCGCCCGGACGCATCGCGCGAAATGCGTGCTTCATTCCGAGCACCGTGCCGACGATGTTGACGTCGCACATCCGGCGCGCGTCTTCAGCTTTGATCTCGCTGACCAGCGAGGTGATCTCGATGCCGGCGTTGTTGATCAGGATGTCGTAGCCGCCGAGTGTCGCGACCGTCGCGGCAACAGCTTTTTCCCATTGCGCGTCGTCGGTGACGTCGAGATGTATGAAGCCGGTCTTCACGCCGGCCTTCTCGCCGGCCTTGGCGATCTCGGCCGCGGTGGCCTGGCCTGCGTCATCGAGGATGTCGCCGATCATGACGGCTGCACCAGATCGCGCCAAAGCATGCGCAATGGCGGCCCCGATCCCGCGGGCCCCGCCGGTGATCAGGGCTTTCCGGCCGTCAAGATTCTTCTCACTCATCGTACGTCCTCCCTTGGCTGATTTCTTGGCTGATCTGTTGGCTGATGATCGGCTTGGTGCGTGCTGCGATCGGCAGCACAGTGCCGGCAGGCTGCCGCCGCAACGGCGCAACGGCAGGCAAGTCCGTTCCGGCGGCGCGACGCCGGCGGTTGCATTTCCTCCGCTTGTCAGACAGTCTTGACGACTGTCCAAATTCTTGTTGCGCAGCGTCGTCCCGATGCTTGACAGTTGTCAAGGTAAAAGTTTGACAGTTGTCAAAGAGGATGGTCTCTAGGCGATGGACCACGACATGATCGTCGTGACGAAGAGACGGAGGAAAGGCGCGAAAATGGCGCGGCGAGCGACAGGAGCGGCCCAGCGCGTGGCCGTGGCAGAGGTGCCGCGGGACGAGAAGTTCAACGCGCGGCGGATCGAGCTTGCGGAAGCAGCGCTCGAAACCCTGGGTGAGCTTGGCTTCGCGCGCACCAGCCTGCGCGAGATCGCGCAGAATTCGGCCTTCACGCACGGCGTGTTTCACTACTACTTCAGCGACAAGCTCGACCTGATCTGCTGCTGCGTCCGGCACTACAAGGCGAAGTGCGTAACGCGATATGACGAGGTGGTCGTCTCGGCACGGAGCCGCGAGGAGCTGACCGAGGGATTTCTGGCCAAGCTCGCGGCGACGCTCGAGACCGAAGCCGCAATGCACCGGCTCTGGTATGACTTGCGCTCGCAGGCGATGTTCGAGCCGGCATTTCGCAAGGACGTGCTCGAGATCGACAAGAGCCTGGAAGCAATGATCTGGCGCGTCGCGTCGCGCTATGCCGAACTGAGCGGCAGGCAACCGGTCTCGTCCCCGGCTGCGCTCTATGCGCTATTCGACGGCCTGTTTCAGAGCGCGTTGCTCAGGCACCTCGCCAACGACAAGAAGGCCGTTCCCGAACTGCTTGCCGAGGTACGACGTCTGCTGCCAACGATCTGAGCTGATCCGCAGCTTTGCTGTGAAGGCATATACATGCCCGGGGATGAGGACATCCCCGATCAATGATCCCGTCTCCGCTCTGCGGGGGGGCCTCTCAGAACGCCACCCGCAGCCCGCCGCGCGCGCTGACGACGGTGCTCGAATCCGACATGCCGATCGCCTCGGCGGCGCCGAAGAACGAGACGCCCTTGCGCGTGCGCCATTCGAATCCGCCGCCGCCCAGGACGCCCGCCACGTTGTTCTTCCCCGGCGTGATGAACGGCAGGCTCGCGCCGAGCAGCACCGTATTGACCGTGACGTCGCCAAGCCGTTCGATGCCGAGCGCGCCCACGTAGACGTTGGTGAGCAGGAGATCAGGTCCAACCGGCGTCGCGCGCGTCAGCTTCAACTCGCCGCGCTCCTCGATGTTCTGGATCGTGCGGCCCGCGACCGTCAGCGGTGCGGTCGCGCCGGCCTCGGTATATCCGTCGAAAAAGCCCGCCACGTAGCGCACCCCGAATGATGGCGTAAGCGTGTATTGCGACCACAGCGGAACATTGACGGAGTATTTCGCTTCCGGGCTCACATACGAACTGTTGTAGCTGGCGGTCGCGACCTCGAGGCCGAGATTGTTGTTGACCGTGCGCGAGACCGCGTTGGTGCCGGTGCCGCCGTGCAGCGCGACCTCGAGCGTCGAGGGGGCGCCGAAGGACGTGAACGCATAACGGCCGTAGAGGCCGCCGAACCCGGTGTCGGTCCTGGTATTGCCGGCGCCCTTGTCGAGCGAGAGGACGGTCTGCCCGCCGCCAACGAAAGCCCCGAGCCGCAGGTCGGGCTGCGCCAGCAGGTCGAAGCCGACCGCGCCGCCCGCGAACGTCGTGCTCGAGCGCAGCAGCACGCCGTCAGCATCTTGCGCGTGCTGGCCGGCGAAGCCGCGCGCCCACACGCTGCGGCCGTCGGCGGTCACCACGGTCGGGCTCTTGAACAGAATGGCGTCGTTCGCATAGGCGAGCGCCGGGATCCCCGCGAAGGCGTCGACGCGCTGGGCAATCGAGTCATCAGGCGCGAAGGCTGAGGAGAGCGGCCCGTTTTGTGCCGCGCCGGTGCCGCCGAGCGAGCCGAGAATGCCCGAAATGCTGCGGGTGAAATCCATCAGGGTGCGATCGGCCATCGCGAAGGGAGTCGGATCGAGCGTAGCGATCTGGTTTCCGCGAACGACGAATGGCGCGTCGCCGGAGCCGTTGATCGTGCCGGTGAAGTTGTCCAACGTCACCAGCCAGGAGGCGTCGCGGCCGGCAGTGAAGTTCACCACGTCCGCGCCGCCGCCCATGTTGATCGCGCCGATGATGCGCGAGCCCGGCAGCAGCGTCAGCGTGTCGTCATTGCCCGAGAACTGCAGCGCGGTGCCGCCCGTGCCGATGATGGTGCCGGAATTGGTGACGTTGGCGCCGAAGAACGTTGAGGCGATGCCGACATTGCCGCTGATGGTGCCGGAATTGGTCACGGTGGTGAGGGCCGAGAAAATGCCGTAAGCCCCGCCCGAGATGATGCCGGTATTGTTCACGGTCGCGGCGACGCTGGTTATGCCGGTGCTCCCGCCCGAGATGCTGCCGGAGTTGGTCACGACGGCAGCACCAGAGGTATTAATGCCGGTGTCGCCGCCCGAGATGGTGCCCGAGTTGGTCACGGTGGCGGCGAATAGGGATGTAATACCGTAGGTCCCGCCCGAAACGGTGCCGGTATTGGTCACGGTCGCGTTGAAGACGCCGACGATGCCCGCGCCCGACGCGCCCGTGATGGTGCCGGAATTGCTCACGATAGCGTTGGCCGCGCCGATACCCGAGCCAGAGCTCCCGATGGTGCCGGAATTGGTCACGGTGGCGGTGGCGCCGACGATGCCCGCGAACCCGCCCCAGATGGTGCCGGTATTGGTTACGGTGGCGGCGGTGATGCCCGAGATGCCGACGTTTCCAGCCGAGATGGTGCCGGAACTGGCCACGGTAACGGTGGTGTTGGCGATGATGCCGTTGCTCGACGCCGAGATGGTGCCCGAATTGGTCACGGTAGCGCTGCTGGCGACGATGCCCGCGCCGAATAAACTGGAGATGGTGCCGGAATTGATCACGGTGGCGGTGCCGGCGGTAATGCCCGCGCCGAAATAATCGGAGATGGTGCCCGAATTGGTCACGGTAGCGGTGACGGCGCTGATGCCCGCGCCGAAATCACTGTGGATGGTGCCCGAATTGACCACGGTAACGGTGTCGGCGAAGATACCGAAGCTCGTACCTGTAACGCTGGCGCCCGACAGCACGTTGACCGTCAGGTTGGTCTCGGCACCCGTACCATAGCCGTAGCCTGGGGGGTCCGCGCTGGTTCCGGGCGCGCCGTCGCCCTGGTTAATGGTCGCGCCAGTGCAAGTGGCAATCACGCCGCTCGCGGCGGCAGGGTCGCAGGCCGCACGAGCCGCGGGAGAAGACCCGATCAATGCCAGCGCTACTGCGCTCGCTGTCAGCAGCCATCGGGCACGAGTCTGTCCCCGGCCGTTAGGAATGGAGACCCAGCTTTCCGTAGTGAACATCCTGCACGCCGCCCCTGCACATTAACCGGCAATCGAGCCGGTCAGGCGTCGCTAGCAGGCAATTGTTTGGCCAATATTTGAGGATCGCCAAACATGCCGCGATCGGAGCGGGTGTGAACGAGATCAACCGGCATTGCGGCATGCCGGCCACAGTTCAGGCTGCGGCGATCTGACCGTGCAGGGGCCCCGGCTACCAAGCGTAGCGAACCATGCCCTTGCCGGCGTAGCTGCGGGTGAGGTTGGAGAACTCGCCTTCGAAGCTCGCCGCGGCCGACCAGCCGCTGGTCCATTTCATTTCGGCGGACGCCGTGGCGAGCGCCGAGTCACTTGCCTGCGCCGCGCCGTTGACGACGAAGCTCGCGCCCGGCAGTGACTGGAAGGTCGCCCCAATGGTGCGGTTCGGATCGAAATCATGTGCCCAGGCAAGACGGCCGCGCAGCGTGAGAATGCCGTCTGTCATGGCGAGGGATTTGTCGGTGCGGATACCGAGCTCGCTGCGCGGATCGGTGACGCTTTTCGCGGCGTAGCCCAGCGCAAAGGTGTTGGAGCCTGTGATCGCCCGCTCCGTGTAGGCCGGCAGGTCGAACGTCGTGAACTGGGCCGCCGCATAAGGCGTGAAGCCGAGGCCGCCGACCCATGGCGCGACAAAACGATAGCCGCCTTCCAGCCGGCCGGACCAGGCATTCGCATTGAACTCCGCGCGCAGCTGATTGAGGCCGGCGACGGTCACGGCGCGATTGGTGGTGATATCCTGCCATCCATAGGCCAGCGCGCCAGTGACATAGGCTGCGCCGTTGGTGTGACGCAGATACGCGCCTGCCTGGAACAGGTCGGAGCGTCCACTTCCAAGATTGTTGACGCTGAAATTCGTGCCGCCTCCGGCAAGCGCAAAACCGGCAAGCGTATTCGGCGAGAACAGGTAGTCCGCGCCGACGGCGGTGCCGAAAATGCTGCTCCTTGTGTCATTCGATCCGGCCACCGCATTGCCGTTGGTGGTTTGCGAGCCGCCGTAACCCGCCGCCCACACGCTCCAGCGCGGCACGAAGGGAACTGGCGGCGCTTTGGTGAACATCGCCAGCGCATCCTTGGGCTTGCGGCTCGCTGCATAGGCGCTGGCGCTTTCCTCCGCATATCCCGGCGCCGACATCGCGCCGTTGATGCCGTTGCCGCGCCCCATCAGGGGATCGGTCAGCAGGCCCATGAACTGGCT
Organism: Bradyrhizobium sp. NAS80.1; assembly: GCF_001908205.1. Classification (GTDB taxonomy): domain Bacteria; phylum Pseudomonadota; class Alphaproteobacteria; order Rhizobiales; family Xanthobacteraceae; genus Bradyrhizobium. The sequence continues at coordinate 24,290 of NZ_LGHL01000093.1, read as the reverse complement.
CATGGCGTTGAACGTGGTCTGCTGCGAGCCGCTGCCGACTTCGCCCGAGAGCTGAGTCAGCCCGGCCGGCGTGAGGCTGCCGAACACGATCGGGATGCTGCCATTGCTGTTGAAGAAGTTCGTGAGCGCATTGCCGACATTCTGCTGATTGCCGGAAAGGCCGGTGCCTGACGGCGCGACAAAGCCGAGTGCGAGATCGAGATAGGCATGTGTGCCGTCATAGCTCAGCGTGGTCTTGAAACCCGACGGCAGGCCGCTGTTGGCCACGGTCGGATCGAACGTGCCGCTGATGCTGCCGGCGGTCAGGATCGTGTACTGCTTCTCGACATAGGATCCGGGCGCGAAACTCGCGCGCACGGTGGCACCGCCGAGTGTCGCGGTGCCGCTAACGGTAGAGAACGAGGCCGTCGTCGGGTTCACCTGCACGAGGTAGATCGCGCCCGACGCGAAAGCCAGGCTGCCGGCGACATTCATGGACGTTCCAGCCGTTCCATCGCCGGGCGCGAAGGTGCCGCCATTGACGGTGAGATTGCCGATGGTGCCGTTGCCTCTGACCGTGCCGCCGGCATTGACCGTCAGCAGGCTGGACGTGGCGATCGAGCCGTTCACCGCCAGCGTGCCGGCATCGACCGTAGTCGCGCCGGTATAGGTGTTGATGCCCGACAGCGTCAGTGTGCCGGTGCCGGTCTTGGTCAGGGAGCCGCCGGCGCCGCCGCCGAGACCGCCGTCCTGGATGACGCCGGAAAACGTTGTCGAGAAATTGTTGCCGCCAACCGCCAGGTTCTTCGAGCCCACAAAAACACTGCCAGTGCCCTCGATCGAGCCGGCCGTGGTGCCGCCGGTCGCGAGAAATGAAAGGTCGAGAAGCCCGGTGCCGTTCAGGATGAACCGCGCAGTTCCTCCGCTGGCGCTACCGTTTAGGAGAGTACGGCCGCCGCTGTTGGTGGTGATGCTGGCGCCGCCGGCCGTGCTGGTGTCGGAAAAAGCGACTGTCCCGTTGTTGGTGATGTCGGCGCTGCCGGCCGTGCTGGTGTCGGCGAAACCGAGGGTGGAGTTGTTGGTGAAGCTGGCATTGCCTGCCGAGCTGCTGTTCCAGAAGTCCACTGTGAAGTTGTTGGTGATGTGGGCGCTGCCGGCCGTGCTCGTGTCATTGAAGTCAATGGTCCCGGTGCCGGTGTTGATGATGGTGGCGCTGCCAGCCGTGCTGGCGTTGAAGAAATTGAGGCCAACGCTGGAAGTGATGCTGGCGCTGCCGCCATTGATCACGATGCCGGCGTCGGTGAAGTTGATGGAAAAATCCGCCACCGGCGGTGAACGTGTAGTCCGACGCCCCGGCATTGAACGTCCAGCCGCCGATCGTGGTGTTGAAGGCCGAGAACGACAGGTTGGTGGTGCTGGACGTACCGAAGAAGGCAGTGCCGGTCGGCACCGTGGCCGGGCTCCAGTTGGCGGCGGCATTGAAATCCGCCGAGCCAGGATTGGCGAGCCAGGTCGCGTCTTGCGCCTGCGTGGCGGTGGGACCCAGACATACCCCGGCGAGCAGCGCCGCGGCGGTGCTCGTGCGCGCCAGCGCGGTACTCGACAGCAGGCTGCGGACCATCGCGGCCAAGGCAGATGTCGAAAAGGGAAAAAGGAATGGTCCTTGAGTCGCCGGCCGGCGCTCGCCTAGAGCTGAGGTCCGGCTTTCCATCTGGGCAGAACGAATGAACATACCCCCGCCTTGCACGTAAACCGGCAGAATCGAGCCGGTCAGGCGTCGCTAGCAGGCAATTGTTTGGACAATATTTGAGGATCGCAAGACATGCCCCAATCGGGCCGGTCGTGAACCAGATCAACCGGCATTGCGGCATGCGGGCCACAGTTCAGGCTGCGGCAATCTGACCGATGCTCCTGAGAACGAAAGCGGGAATGGCCTCCTCGCCGTGCAGCCTCGTCACGTGCGCGATCAGACCACGCATGACATTGGCGCGTGCATGTTCCGAGACGAGATGACGCGCCGACGTGAAGTAGAGATATTCGATCGCGCTGCCCGCGCCCGCAGGGCCGATCGCGGCAAGTACATCCGCCGACGCCGCTGGCAATTTCTGACCCGGTGAAGCGATCATCCAGCCGATCGTCAAGCCGATGTCGCGCGGGCAACGCGGACTCTCCCTGGCTGCACCAGCGACAGCCAGGTCCAGCGATGCGCGGTCGCCGGACGCGAGCACGGAAATGGCCTTCAAGACCCGCATATGGAGATGCAAATCGGAGCCCGGTTCGGACATCTCGATGCCGCGATCAAAGAATCGGGCGGCTTCGTCGAAATGGCCGCGCGCGTAGCGCAATTGCCCCATGATGGGAAGCGCTGCGGCAAAGTCCGCGGTCCGGGCGAAGGCGCGCTCAGCAATGTCCTCCGCGAGATCAAGATGACCCCGGTTGATGAAGTACAACAGCTTGGCGGCCGCCAACATCAGCATCGGGTTGGCCTCGATGGCGGGCAGGCACTCCAGCACCGTAGCGTCGATCTCGCTTTCGATGCGGTAGCGTTCTTCCAAGCTGATCTCGCCGAACGGGCTGGTGTGGACAAGGCGCGCGAACAGATGCAGACACCATTGCAGCGCGATGTCTGCATTGAGCGGGTCCTGCTCGCGGTCCCTGCCCAATTGCTCGCCGTTTGCCAGCCACCACCGGTTTGAGGCCGACAGCAGACTTGCAGCCTTGTGGAGCCGCGTTTCAAGCGGTTCGTCCACGGGTGTGCCGAGACCGTTGGAGGCCTCAATGAGGGCCTGCGACAGGGCTTCGATGATGCCATTCGAGACCCTGCCCGCCTCGGTCGTGAACGATGAGGCGTCCGCCAGGTCGAGATCGAGACGGAATACCTTGACGATGCGCTTTGACGGCATCTCCCGCAAGGTGGCCGCACAATCAAGGTGTCCGTCGCCGGCGAGAAAGCTCATCTGGAGGAGATAGCGCAGCTTGTCGGCAGCGGCCGGCTGCCAGTTCTCGGCAACGACAACCTCGTGGCTGACGCCAACGCCGGCCGCGGTCTTGTCGCGAAGCTGACCGACCAGGGATGACGCCTGCTGGCTGAAGGGATGCCCCTGTGGTCCGAAAGCCGGTCCGATAACGAGTAGCGCATCAATCGGCGCTGCCGGAGACAGAGGAGCGATCCAGACATAACCCTCGCTATATTGTGTGGCGATGTACTTTGGCGATTTGGCGCTGTCGCCGAGCTTTGCCCGCAGCCTGTTCACCAGAAAGTCGATGTTGCGGTCGGATACGTCGGATTCCGAAGCGACCTCATCGAGCAGATGGCCGCGGCGCATGAGACGATGCGGATTGCGCGTGAGAGCGAGCAGCAGCGCGCGCTCGTTTCTCGTGAACTGAATCGTCTGCCCGTTGCGACGCGCGAAGAGGCACATTTCATCGAGGATCAGATCTCCAAAGCGGAGATCTGGTGCTTTGTTCACTTCCCGCCCCCTTCACGTCAACCCAGGCGCCGATCAGAGACAAGTACCCTCTTGAGCGGCTCTGTCGCAAGCCTTGCATAGCGCGGTGCCTCGCCGCTGCGGGCTTGGCGCGCAGATCGATCCGGGGCTCTTAACGGGAGACGAGGAGAGGAAAAGCGACGTTACGCCGCGGTCGCAGGCGGCAGCGCGAGCACCGAATAGATCGCCTGCGCATCGCGCGAGGCGCGGAGCTTCTTGGCGATGTCCTGGTCGCGCAGCAAGCGGGCGATGCGCGCCAGCGCCTTGAGGTGATCGGCGCCGGCGCCTTCCGGGGCCAGCAGCAGGAACACGAGATCGACCGGCTGGCCGTCCATCGCCTCGAAATCGATCGGGCGATCGAGGCGTGCGAACAGACCGAAAATCTTTTCCAGCTTGGGCAGCTTGCCGTGAGGAATGGCGACGCCGTAGCCAACGGCGGTGGTGCCGAGCTTTTCCCGCTGCAGCAGAACCTCGAAGATCGAGCGCTCGTTCTGGCCAGTGAGCTCGGCGGCCTTGGCAGCGAGTTCCTGGAGAGCCTGTTTCTTGCTGTTGACCTTCAGTGCCGGAAGAATCGCCTCGGGCGCGACCAGATCGGTAATCGGCATGGAAGTTTTCCGAGGTGAATTAAACCGTCAGGTTCCGAAATGGCCAGCTTGGAAAGAACCACGCCGGGCCGGCGGCAAGAACGTGAAGCAGGAGGGGGACTTAGCCCCGGTCCTGATGTGGGGCGCTTCTACTCCAACGCAATCCCGGTGCCAACTCCCGCGTGCAGCTTTGCCCCGATGATTGTTAAGGGCTGCGGGTGGTACGGGGGCCGGTCTCGGCCCTAACCGCCTGCTTTTCCGGGCGTCTTGGGTCCCGGCGGGTCGATCCAGCCGACATTGCCGTCGGCCCGGCGGTAGATGATGTTCACCCGGCCGCTGGAACCGTGCTGGAACACCAGGCAGGGTGCCCCGCTGAGGTCGAGTTCCATGACCGCCTCGCTGACCGACAGTGCCTTCAGCGAGGTGGTGGCCTCGGCGATGATGACGGGGCTGTAGCCGGTGACCTCGTCCTCCCCCTCCGGCGCCTCGAGCACATAGCTGGTGGCATCGAGGGCAGCGAGGGCGGCGGAGGCGACGTGGGCCTTGCGGGCGGAGCGGTCCTTGAGCCGGCTCTTGTAGCGCTTGAGCCGCTTCTCGATCATCAGCAGCGCCTGGTCGGCGCTGGCATAGGCGTCCGACGCGTTCGAATCGGCCTCAAGCGTAATTCCCGAATCAAGGTGCAGCGCACAGTCCGTTCGGAAGCCGAAGCCGTCCTTGCTCAGCGTGATATGGCCGGAATAATTCCCGTCGAAATATTTGCGCAGCACCTCGTCGGTGCGGTCGGTAACGCGGCCGCGCAGGGCGTCGCCGACGCTGATGCTCTTTCCTGAAATTCTGAGAGTCATGTGATGCCTCGCTTGGTTTGCCCTAGCTTGGATCGGTCGCGATGGGGGATTGAGAGTAACGCGATTTGGCGCGAGCGCAATCAGGCCGGCTCGGTGTTGCGGGAGCGATCGGACAGTGCGGTGGAGAGGACGTTACCAAGAGCGCTCTGCTTGTCGCGACGGCGTTGCACCGAGGAAGGAATGCGCATGGCTTCGCGGTACTTCGCGACCGTGCGGCGGGCAATATCAATGCCCGAGGCGCGCAACCGTTCCACGATGGTGTCGTCCGAAAGGATCGCGGAAGGCTCTTCCGAATCGATCAGCTGCTTGATGTGGTGGCGAACGGCTTCCGCGGAGTGTGCCTCGCCGCCGTCGGCCGAGGCGATCGAGGCCGTGAAGAAGTATTTCAACTCGAATGTGCCGCGATTTGTCGCCATGTATTTGTTGGCGGTAACACGCGACACCGTGGATTCATGCATCTGGATGGCGTCGGCGACGGCCTTCAGATTCAGCGGCCGCAGGTGCGCCACGCCATGGGTGAAGAAGCCGTCCTGCTGGCGCACGATCTCGGTCGCAACTTTCAGGATAGTGCGGGCGCGCTGGTCGAGCGCGCGCACCAGCCAGGTCGCGTTTTGCAGTGCGTCGGTGAAATAGGACTTGTCACCGTCCTTGCCGATCTTCTTCGACAGCTCGGAATAGTAGGTCTGGTTGACCAGCACACGGGGCAACGTGTCGCTATTGAGCTCGACATGCCAGCCGCCATCGGGACCCGGGCGGACATAGACATCCGGCACCATGGTCTGCAAACGGGCCGAGCCGAACTTCATCCCGGGTTTCGGATTGAGCCGGCGGATCTCGCCGATCATGTCGGCAATATCCTCGTCGTCGACGCCGCAGAGCTTGCGCAAGGCCCCGATGTCGCGCTTGGCGAGGAGATCGAGATGCTCGACCAGGGCCTGCATCGCCGGATCGTAGCGGTCGAGCTCGCGGAGCTGGATGGCCAGGCATTCGCTCAAATTGCGCGCGCAGACGCCCGGCGGATCGAATTTTTGCAGCACGGCAAGAACGTCCTCGACGTCCTGCTGCGATGCGCCAAGGCGCTCGGCAGCCTGGCCGAGATCAGGCGGCAGGTAGCCGGCCTCGTCGACGAGGTCGATCAGGTATTGGCCGATCATGCGCTGCGCCGGCCCGGCGAAGGCGACCGAAAGCTGCTCGGCGAGATGGTCAGCGAGCGTGGTCTCCGCGGCGACGAAGGCCTCGAGATTGTAGTCCTCATCCCCGGAGGCGCCGCCGCCCCATTCCGTATAGGTGGTCGGCGCGGCATCCTGGGCATTGCGGGCCGCAGCCTCGGCCGGTTCCTCGGAGAAGACGTTGTCGAGGCCGGTGTCGAGGGTCTGCTCGATCTCGGCGCGGGTGCCGAGATCCTTGCTCATCCATTCTTCCTGGCCCGGCTCGAAGGCGTTGCCGCTGCCGCCAAAACCGTCATCGCCGTGACCATCGTCTTGGCCACCGGACTCATCGCCGTCGCCGAACTGGCCCGCCTCGGCCGGGGCATCGCCCGCGGGGGCCTCGTCATTGGCCCGCTCCAGCAGAGGGTTACGCTCGAGTTCCTCCTCCACGAACGTCGTGAGATCGAGATTGGACAATTGCAGCAGCTTGATCGCCTGCATCAACTGCGGCGTCATGACCAGCGACTGCGATTGCCGGAACTCTAATCTCTGCGTAAGTGCCATGAGGCAAGAACCGATCCCAAAAATGGTCCGATTCTTGCTTATCCTAGTCAGGACCCGATGTACACGTCTTGACGGATAGGAAAAACGGGCTAGAGGCGGAATTCCTCGCCAAGGTAAAGCCGGCGAACGTCCGGATCGGCAACGATTTCATCCGGGCTCCCCTCGGTCAGGATTTCACCGGCATAGACGATATAGGCGCGATCGGTGAGGCCGAGCGTCTCACGCACATTGTGGTCGGTGATCAGCACGCCGATGCCGCGATTGGTGAGATGGCGGACCAGGTCCTGAATGTCGCCGACCGCGATCGGATCGATGCCGGCGAAGGGTTCGTCGAGCAGCATGTAGTTCGGACGCGTCGCCAGCGCGCGCGCGATCTCGACGCGGCGCCGCTCGCCGCCGGACAGCGCGATCGACGGCGATTTCCGCAGGCGCGTGATGTTGAATTCGTCGAGCAGCTCGTCGAGCTGCTGCTCGCGCTTCTTCCGCGAGGGCTCGACCACTTCGAGCACGGCGCGGATGTTCTGCTCGACGGTGAGGCCACGGAAGATCGAGGCTTCCTGAGGCAGATAGCCGATGCCGAGCCGCGCGCGCTGGTACATCGGCAGCTTCGTCACGTCATGGCCGTCGAGCTCGATCGCGCCACGATCGGCCTTGATCAGCCCGGTGATCATGTAGAACACGGTGGTCTTGCCGGCCCCGTTCGGGCCGAGCAGGCCGACGGCTTCGCCGCGGCGCACATAGATGCTGACGCCGCGCACCACCTGACGGCTGCCGAAGGCCTTTTCCACGCTATGCACGGCCAGAAAGCCCGGCCGCCGCAGTAGCTGCGGCCCGCCGGCGCTGTTCGGCTTGGCTGCGTTCCTGACGGGGTGAACCGCCTGCGGTCGCGGCGGCGGCTCGGCTTGGAACTCGGCTTGATAGTTGCCCTGGAACTGATCGGGCGCGTGCATTGGCTGGTCACGGGCGATCGGCGGCGCATCCCGCACCGGGCTGGTCACCAGCCCCCCGACGCTGTCACCGAGCGCAGTGATGTCCTGACGCGCAAATCCTGGCCGGCCGCGCTTAGCGGGGCGCCGACGGAACATGCTGAATAGATCGACCATCCCCGCCTTCTAGCCTTCCACGGTGATCCTGCGCGATGCTCGCGCGATCTGCCGCGCCGGCCTCGATTCGCCGACGCAGCTTGAATGAAGGGATGTCTCATGCCCAGTGAAACACGCCCGAAAAGCGGCGGACCCCGCCTCAATAGCCCTGCGCTAGATACAGTCTCGCCGGGCAAGCTTCAACCTCGGATCGGCTGAATCCGATTCAAGTCATTGAATTTGCATACGAAATTTACTTTTGCTTACCTGCACCGGGCAATTGCAGCGGCGGGCCCGCACCAGGCTTGGCTGGACCGCCCGGACCGCAATCACTGCCGCCGCCTTGCGGTAGCAGCGCCTGAACGCGGCCGCTGTCGGATTCCACCCGCGACACACCTGTCGTCATGTCGACCATCAACCGGTCGCCGCGCAGCACGTTCTTGCACTGCGTCAGGACCACGCCGCCGAGCATGGTGATGAGGTTGGTCTTGGTGTCGAACACGGCGGTCTCGCCTGTCACCACCTGGTCCTTCTGGGTGACCACGACATTGCCGCGCGCTTCCAGCCGCTTGATTGAGGAGCTGCCGCCGGGCCCCGGCGTCGCCGACTGCATCGGCGCGGCCTTGGCCCCTTTCGCAGCCGTGGGCTGGGGCGTAGCGGGCTTGTCGCCGCCCGACTCGTAAAACACCACCAGCGTCTTCGAGGTCATGGTGGTATCGCCCTGCACGACCTTCACATTGCCGGCGAAAGTCGCTTCCTTCTTCTTGTCGCGCATCTCGAGCGAGGCGGCTTCGATCTGGATCGGCTGATCGCGATTCTGCGAAAAGCCCTGCATCGCGTTGGGCACACCTTGCATCGTGCTCTGCGCGATTGCCGCACCCGTCAGCCCGATGCCGACGGCGAGCGCGGCCGCACGGAGGATGGCGCGACGCTTGTCTTCGTTGCGCGGAAAAAACCTGATCATGAAAATCATCTTGAATTGGCAGACTTGTTTTGGGAGGCGCGCGGCTTCGTCGGCGGTGCGGGCTCGGCGGGCGCAGGCGGAGCAGCGGCACCGTCGTCCAGCTTGTCGAGATGCATCACCACGTTGCCTTCGAAGCGGATGACGTCGCCGCCTTCCGTGATGCGCAGCCGATCGGCGGTCAGCGTCCCGTTGGTCAGCTTGACGTCGACATGGTCATCCGACGAGACCGTGCCCTTGCCCATGTCGACGAAAGCCGAGTTCAGCCGCGCCTCGTAGCCGGTCGAGGTGCGCAGGAAGATGTCCTTGTGCAGGTCGAGCTGCTGCTGCTTGTTGTCGAAGCGGCCGGTGCGGGCATCGAGGAACAGGGTTGATTGATCCTCCATCAGCACTTTCGCGCGCAGATCCGAGAGATCGACATGATCGGGGTCGGTGATGTCCTGCGTCGCCGCCTTGGCCCAGAGCTCATAGGGCCGCCGGTCCGGCGTGTAGCCGGCCAGATGCGGTGATTCCATGGTGATCTTGGTGCCCGACACCACCATGTTTCCGGTATCGATCGGCAGGTTCGGCATCAGCATTCGGAACGGATTGAAGATCGACACGCCGACGATGGCGGCCAGGGACAACAGCACCGCGCCCGGCACGGCGATGCGCAGAATCCGCACCAGGCGGCTGTGACGTGCCGCGCTGGCGAACTTCGCCGCAAGCGCGGCGTCGTAGGTTGGATTCTGGGCCGAATTCACCTGAGCTCCCGAGGTGTGGCTCGCCTTGTCCGGTTGAATGGCGCTCCATTGTACCCGGCACCGCCACAATATGCAGCCCGGGACAGGCCGTTACGAAAGTGTCCGAAACGGGGCGGCTACCCCAGCCTAGCCGCCGTTCGAGGCGTTCCAGGTTATTGTTTGAGCATGATCTTTTCGGAAAACCGCTTCGCACTTTGCGCTAACTCGGCCCTTCGGGTCCGGATCATGCTCTAGGAATGCGCGAAAATGTCCTCTTCCGACCAGCCCTGGAGGTCGAGCAGCGCGCGGGTCGGCAGGAAGTCGAAACAGGCCTGCGCCAGGGCGGTCCGGCCTTCCCGGACCAGCATGGCGTCAAGCCGCTCCCTTAGGGCATGCAGATGCAGCACATCGGAGGCCGCGTAGGCGAGCTGCGGCTCGCTCAGGCTGTCGGAACCCCAGTCGCTCGACTGCTGCTGCTTGGAGAGGTCGACATTGAGCACCTCGCGCACGAGGTCCTTGAGGCCATGGCGGTCGGTATAGGTGCGCGTCAGGCGCGAGGCGATCTTGGTGCAGTAGATCGGCCCGGTCATCACGCCGAAGGTCTGGTACAGCACCGCGACGTCGAACCGCGCAAAGTGGAAGATCTTGGTGATCGCAGGATTGGCCAGCAGGGCCTTCAGGTTGGGCGCGTCGGTGTGACCCTTGGGGATCTGCACCACGTCGGCGCTGCCGTCGCCGGGCGAGAGCTGCACCACGCAGAGCCGGTCGCGGTGCGGGTTCAATCCCATGGTCTCGGTATCGATCGCCACCGCTCCGGTATAGCGGGACAGGTCGGGCAGGTCGCCGCGATGCAGGCGTACGGTCATGGCGTTTCAAAACCTCGATCGGATTGGTCTGTCGGCACAATAGGCTAATTCGGATTGCCCGCGATGTAGCCACTTGAGGCAGGCCGCGCAAGCGCGCGATGCCCTCAAAAGCCCGGTCAGATCGCCGCCAGCATGATGCAGATCATCGCCGCGACCGTGGTGCGGCTGGGGCCGTCGCGAAACGCGTAGATGATGGGATCGTCGGGCATCTCGCGGCGATGCGCCATCATCAGGCGCGGCCGAACCAGTAGAGCAGCAGCGGGTTCAGGAGCCACAGCATCCAGGGGCGGCTGTAGAGCGGCGTCACCGCCGACGAGGACACATAGAGCGAGAACACGGTCACCGCGTTCATTGCGCTCGCGGCCGCCATCGCGGCGATGATTTGCAGGTCGGTGATCCTGTAGTCGCGGTTGGAGGGATCAGCGAGACCTGCGCTCTCGCGCATGCTGAGCTCGCTGAAGCGCTTGATCAGCGCCAGCGAGGTGAACACGAACAGCGAGAAGATCAAAAGCCATTCCGACAGCACCACGCCGACGCCGACCGCACCGGCGATGATGCGCAACGTATAAAGGCCGGCGAGCGTAACGACGTCGACCAGCATCTTGCGCTTGAGCACGAGCGAATAGGCGATCGTGGTGGCGAGATAGGCGCCGAGCACGCCGAGGAAGACGGGCGAGATGCAGAGGCTGGCGACGACTGCAAACAGCCACAGCGCAGGGATCGCGAGCAGCGCCGACGAGATCGGCAGGTCGCCGGCGGCGAGCGCGCGATGGCGCTTGGTCGGATGCTGCCTGTCTGCGGCGAGATCAAGCAGGTCGTTCATCAGATAGGCGCCCGACGCGCAGGCCGAGAACGCCAGGAACGCCAGCAGCGCAGAGCCGAGCGTCGCAAGATTCATCTGATGCGCCGTGATCGCCGGCACGAACACCAGCGTGTTCTTGGCGTATTGATAGACGCGCAGCGCCTTCGCCCAGGTCTTCAGACTAGATGTCGTCGGGCTGGCGCTGCGGCTGCCGCGATTTGCGATGCGCTCGATGGAGGCGCGATCGAACGGCAGCGTGTAGCCTGCGGCGAGATCGGCGGGCGTAACGACGCCGTCAAAGCCGAGATGCGCGGCAATGCCCGCCGCATGATGGGCGAAGCGGCCAGCCACGAGATAGATCTTCTCGCCCCGCGCCCGTGCCGCGAGCACCTGGTTCAGCACGTCGGAATCATAGGGCAGATGGGCGTAGTCGATCTCGGCCCGCGCCAGGATATCCGTGAGCGCCGCCATCCCCGGGCGTCCGCCCGCGCCGAAGCGGGCGAGCATGAGCCCGGGCCGACTGAACAGCGCTTCCATCAGCAGTTCGGAACGCAGCAGCGCGCCTTCGAGATCGATGACAAGCGTCCGGGCAGCCGCTGCCGACGGCTCGGGCACGCCAGAATCATACTGCCAGGCAGGCTGCTCCATCCGAAAACGCTCTACTGACCGCAACATGACCGGCCCTCGGCCGGGGGAGCAGGGAAATGGACGGTCGGAACCCTAAGGGAGCATTCGCTAAGGGCGGCTTAATTCAAGGTGGAGGAGCAGCCGGAGACCGGGTGCGAAACGCCTGCAGGCGCAGCGAAAATGCAGCCTTATCAGGTTGATGAGAGAGAGATGGCGCCCAGGCGCCTAATTCCTGTCGCGGACCGAAATTGCAGCCCGATCAGGTCATGGCGGACGCGAAGAAAGCCATTGGAAACTGCTCCGCGGCATTTGGCGCTATCTGCGCAAGGTCCATCGCGCTCACGGAGACTTCTTCTGCGCAGACGCGGCCGGCTTCGCGGGTGCAGCGGCCTGGGCTTGCGGCTGTGCGAATGCAACTTCCGGCGTGGCGATGACGATTCCGAACAGACGCCATTGCCCGGCCACGACCTGAAACGTGAGATCGAATTTGATCTGCTGCGGCTGGGTCGGAATGTATCCCGCAAGGCGCAGCATTCCGCGTTGATCGAGTGTCGGCGCATCGGTGAATTGCGGCGCCAGCAATGCAGCGCCGTAGAGATCGAAGTTGCGACGCCGCAGGTCGAGAAAATTCAGCCCGAGATCGGCGGCGGTGTTGCGCGCCCGGAAATCGGGCGCAGCGAGGTCGCGCAGCACCGTGTAATTGCCCGTGCGATTGGCATCATTAAGCGTGAGAAGCGTCGAGCGGATCAGATAGAGCGCCTGCTCCAGCGTGACAGGCAGGGACGGCTGCACGGGAGCGGCCGCCGGCGCAGGCGTCTTCTGTTGGGCCGCCGCCCTGTCGTTTCCACAGGACAGCAGCAACACCAACGCAATCACGGCACGCGCAATCAGTTGCATCGAATGACTACGCCTGCCTTCACCAGCCGACGCGCATTCCGACGCGTCCGCCCACCCCGCCGCCATTCGTGCCATAGGAAAGGCCGCCGCTGGCCTACACGTGCTCGCTGACGCGGAGCGCGGCACTCATAGAAAGGGCATTGGTGCCCTGAAACGTTCCCCAGTTCATGCTCATCGCGATCTTCTCGGACGGCATCAGCCACGGCGAGCCGGACATCGCGAAGGCCATCGCGACGCCGTTGATCGCCTTGCCGGTCCTGCCGTCGAGTTCGTTGAGGCGGGCATTGATGCCTGCGATGTCTCCCGTGCTGGCAAGCCCGAGCGCACTGAGCGACGTGGAGGCGAGATTGCCGGCGGAGTCCGTGGTGACAAGTTGCTGCGGTCCGGACTGCGCGGCCTTGCTCGCGGCCGAGGTAATGCCGGCCATCGTGTAGGTGTTGGTCGCGGTACCGTAAACCTGCTGGTTCGCACGCGTCGCGGTGGCGCCGTTGCCAATAGCGGTCGAGTTGGCGAAGGTCGCTGACGCGCCATTGCCGAAGGCAGATGAATTCGCGCCGGTCGCGTTGGAGCCGTTGCCCACCGCGGTGTTCGCGACACCGTTTCCGCTGGCGTTCGCGTTGAGTCCCATCGCGACGTTTGCGCTACCGTCGCCGCCCGCTTGAGCGCCGGCCCCGTTCGCGACATTCCCCGAGTTGGCACCACGGGCATTCGCCAGGAATCCGGTCGCCGCGTTGAAGCTGCCGGCGCCGCTCGCGTTGGCGCCATCGCCGGTCGCGACGTTTCGGCTTCCGGCCCCGCTGGCATTGGCATTCAACCCGGTCGCGACATTGGAGCTGCTGTCGCCGCTGGCGTTGGCGCTGGTCCCGGCCGCAATGTTGTTGCTGGCGTTGCCGGCGGCATTGGCGGTGCGCCCCGTCGCGGTGTTGTTGCTGCCTGCGCCACTCGCATTCGCGAGGTTACCGGTCGCAATATTGGAGCTGTTATCGCCATTGGCCCTGGCGACGAACCCGGTCGCAATGTTCTTGCTGCCGTCGCCCTTGGCAATGGCTCCGTCGCCGGACGCTGTGTTCATGCTGCCGTTGCCGCTGGCATCGGTGTTGTCCCCGACCGCGGTATTGACACTGTTATTGCCACTGGCGTTGCCGAGGCCGACGGCGAGATTGCCGCTGGTATTTCCGCTGGCGTTGGCGCCAGCCCCGACCGCGGTGTTGTTGCCGCCTGTGCCGCTGGAGTTTGCGCTGGGTCCGCAGGCAAAATTACCCGCTGATCCAGCTGCCGTTGCGCCTTGAACAGAGGCGGCACTATCCACGCACACGAATTGAGCCCGGGCTTGCGGCACGCCGGCACAGGTCGCAATCGCGGCAACGAGCGCGGTTGCGAGGAAAATGGTTACTCGTGATTGAGATGCGACTGAAATATTCATGTTTGTCCCCCATCTTCTTCCAAACTCGGGGTTGGGAAGAAGGCGCGGGAAGAATGATGACCGCCGTCACTTCCGGCGTTAGTCCGGCGTTACGTCAGCGTTATTTACGCTTGCACGACCTTCAAAGCATGCAGGCTGTGGCTTTAGGGAGACTTTCGACGCGGTAAGGCCCGGCCTTCACGGGATGCCCAGGTCCGATTGCGAGAGAGGACAGACGGTTCTTGGCCGCCGGGCTGTTGCATGGATCCCACAACCCGGCACGAGCTTCATATTCCAGCGGAGCTTGCGCCATGCGCGCCGTGGAAATCGTCCCCGCACCACCCCATCTGTCGTCAGCTTCTCGCGCTCCCCTTCCCCGCTTGCCATGAACCAGGTGCCATGACCGAACAAACGCTCGCAGCGCCCATCGACGATCAACAGGAGCGCCAGCGCGGGTTTTCGCGCTACCAGTCGCTCCTCATCGCGCTGCTCGCGTTCACCCAGTTCACGATCATTCTCGATTTCATCATCATGTCGCCGCTCGGCGCCATCCTGATGCCCTCCCTCAACATCACGGCCGGACAGTTCGGCGTCGCGGTTTCGGCCTACGCGTTCAGCGCGGGGATTTCGGGCATCCTGGCCGCCGGCTTTGCCGATCGCTTCGATCGCAAGCGCCTGCTGTTGTTCTTCTATGTCGGCTTCACGCTCGGGACCATGCTCTGCGCCGCGGCGCAGAATTACCAAGTCCTGCTGCTCGGAAGGATCGTGACCGGATTGTTCGGCGGCGTAATCGGCTCGGTCGTGCTTGCCATCGTCACCGACCTGTTCCCGCTGCATCATCGCGGCCGCGTGATGGGATTCATCCAGACCGCGTTTGCCGCGAGTCAGGTGCTCGGCATTCCGGCCGGGCTGTTTCTCGCCAATCACTGGAACTGGCACGTCTGCTTCGTTGCGATCGTCGGCCTGTCCATCGTCGCGATCGCCGTCATCGGTTTTGCGATGGAGCCGGTCGACGCGCATCTGCGACTGAAGCAGGACCGAAACCCGTTCCGCCACCTGATCGCGACCATCGGACAACCGCGCTATACGCTGGCCTTTGCGGTCACGACGCTGCTGGCGACCGGCGGGTACATGCTGATGCCGTTCTCCAGCGCCTTCACCGTGCATAATCTCGGCATCGACATCCAGCATTTACCGACGATCTATCTCGTCTCCGGCCTGTTCAGTATCGTCACGGGACCGCTGGTCGGCAGGGCGAGCGACGCGTTCGGCAAATACCCAACCTTTGTCTTCGGCAGCGTGGTGTCGGTGATCATGGTGCTGATCTACACCCATCTCGGCCACGTCTCGCTCGCGACCGCGATCCTCGTCAACGTCCTGATGTTCGTCGGCATCTTCTCCCGCATGATCCCGTCGCAGGCCCTGATGTCGGCGATCCCCGACGCCAACCAGCGCGGCTCGTTCAGCGCGGTCAGCGCCTCACTTCAGCAGCTCTCCGGGGGGCTCGGCTCGGTGCTCGCTGGCGCGATCATCGCGCAAGAACCGGACGGGTCGCTGATCCATTTCGACCGGATCGGCTACGTCGTCGTCGCGTCGGCGATCGTCTCGCTGGTCGCTATGTACTTTGTGCAGAAAGCAGTCGCGAATCGGGCGGGGAGACGGGTGGTCTGAGGGCGGGCGGGCTGGTTTCAGTCCGCTAATGGACCTTCCGACGGCGACGCATGGATAGCCGCCCTGCTATCCCAGCGATCGGAAGAAGCGCCATTTGCGTCTAAATCCCGCAAAATAGTGCCTCCGAAAGGACTGGATCGCCACTCTCAAAAAAGCTGATTTTGCCGGTTTTTGAGCCCCGCCGATATGCCCTTATGTCCCGGCTTTGTGTACCGGAAACAATCGTCTTCGAGGCTCGCGCTACGCCTCGTCAAAAAAATCCTCGTCCAATCGTCTGAACTCAATGGTTCGGTTTGTTCGCACTCCGATTCCATGTTCGATCATCAGGTCTGCCAGGCTTCCACCATCGAGAAGGACAACCCGCTGGGAAAGGTGCTTTACAAAGTCGCGCGCTTGAGCGCTGAAGGTGGAGGTAGTTACAAAAACGCCCTTGCTCGCGCCGAGACCGACAAGGCTGCCAACGAAAGCTTGCACATCCGGCCGTCCCACAGCGTTCCCAGCCGAATAGCGCTTGGCCTAAACGTAAACTCGATCGAGCCCCAGCCGGTCTTCATTAATCACACCATCGACGCCTCCATCACCCGATCGCCCTAGCTGGGCAGCGGCATTCTTATGCGATCCGCCGTACCCCATCGCTACCAGAAGTTCGATGATCAATTGTTCGAAGAAGGCGGGGCTATTTTTCGCAATTCGCCCTAGGAGATCCGCGCGGAGGGTGGCTTCAAGGGTCTGGTAAGCCGCCTCGATCTGCTCTTCCGGTGTAGCCGTCCCGGAGACGGGAGAGCCGGGTGTGGTGGTTTCCTCAGATGTATTGGAGGCCGCGCTACCTTCGCTTCGATAAAACTCTCGAAATTCTGGCTGTCTCATCAAGACCGACACATCGATGCGTGCCAAGTTCTCCGCAAGCAATCCCCGCCCCGCTTCGGTGATAGAAAACCTGCCTCTTCCAGGCGAGCTAAGGAGGCCAGCCTTGGTGAGATAGAACTTGGCCCAGTGTATGCGATTGTGCAGGACGCGCTGACGTCCGCTCGGCAAGAGCTTCTCCCTCTCCTCTTCAGCCAGGCCGAGCTTGTTGGCGACAAGATCAACGACGTCGGCGACCCGATGCTCTCCCTCGTTGGCGAGTTGAAGCACTGGCAACATTAGCGCTTGGTAGTCCGGGATCGCCATGGTCGCTGGACCTCATTTGAAAGACTTCTTCGTAAAGGATACGCAGCACTACCACTCATCCAGCCGGGTCGCGCTTTGGCTAGGGCTCACATTCAAGAAGAGGCCTTTTTGGATGATCGCTTCGCAATCCTACGCCGCAGCTGCGGTCGCCTGGGGTGAGGACAGGGGAAGTAACGTGTGGAGCAGCACTATCGGCTCGTCTGCGCCGGCATGCTGCCGGTCGTGGCTGGTATCAAAGTTAACGCGCGCTGGATCGACCTGCGAAGGAACCGTGATCACCTAGCCCGCGGCATCCGCGATACAGCCAGGGCCGAAGCGCATACTGCTTTTGCGCAATGTAGGTGGCTAAACCCCTCGCCAGGTTCGTCCATGCACTCTCAAAAACCAACATTAGGCGGTCGTCGTCGAGAACGCGCGGGACATCCGTCGGTGTCCGCACCCTGAAGTTACAGTGCGAGGAATCGGTGTCGAGATAGATGCGGGTCATTGGATAGCTCATACACGCTGTGTCCCGGGCTTGTGTACCGGTCAGCGGCTCAAGTTCCCCGCAATTGAGCGATTTCAACCACTTGGGTTGGGGGTGGTGCCCAGGAAAGGACTCGAACCTTCACGGCCGTTAAGCCACTGGCACCTGAAGCCAGCGCGTCTACCAATTCCACCACCTGGGCATGCCGTTTGGGGCACGGAGGCGGTTACTACGGTTCGGTGACGCCGTTGTCAATTCATGCGTGATCCAGGTTTGGGGATGCCGATTGCGCAATGCAAACCGGCCCGATACAAGCCTGACAAGACGCACTCTTCCCGCAGGAAATGGACCCCATGGCATCGAATCTGGAAACTCTCGTCACGGTTTTCGGCGGATCGGGGTTTTTGGGCCGGAATGTCGTCCGCGCGCTGTGCCGGCGGGATTACCGGGTCCGGGTTGCGGTGCGGCGGCCGGAACTCGCCGGATACCTCCAGCCCTCCGGCAGGGTCGGGCAGGTCCACACGGTGCAGGCCAATTTGCGCTATCCGGCCTCGGTCGAGGCGGCGGTGCGTGATTCGCATGTCGTGATCAACCTCGTGGGCATTCTCACCGAGAGCGGCCGGCAGACCTTTGACGCCGTCCAGGCCAAGGGTGCCGAGACCGTCGCCAAGGCGGCGGCCGCCGCCGGCGCCAGGCTGGTGCACGTTTCGGCGATAGGCGCCGACGCCGAATCGCCCTCGCGCTATGCCAAGGCCAAGGCGGCCGGCGAGGCCGCGGTGACAGCCGCGGTGCCCTCTGCGACGATCTTCCGCCCCTCCGTGGTCTTCGGGCCCGAAGATCAGTTCACCAACCGTTTTGGCGCGCTGGCGCGGATGTCGCCGGTGCTGCCGCTGATCGGCGGCGAGACCAGGATGCAGCCGGTCTATGTCGGCGACGTCGCCACCGCGATCGCGGATGCCGTCGACGGCAAGGCCAAGGCCGGCGCCACGTACGAGCTCGGCGGGCCGGAAGTGCTGACCATGCGCGAGATCATCGAGGCCATCCTCGAAATCACCAACCGCGAGCGGATGCTGATCCCGCTGCCGTTCGGCCTCGCCCGCTTACAGGCCAACTTCCTTCAATTTGCACCCGGCGCGTTCAAGCTGACGCCGGACCAGGTCACGCTGCTCGAGCGCGACAATGTCGTGTCGGATGCGGCCAAGGCCGCCGGCCTGACGCTGGAAGGCCTCGGCATATCAGGCGATTCGCTGGAAGCGATCGCCCCGCAATATCTTTGGCGCTTCCGCGCCGCCGGGCAGTTCCAGCATAACGGCGCGTAAACTCGCAACGTCGTCATGCCCGGGCTTGACCCGGGCATCCACGTCTTGCGGCAATCGCGGATGCACGTGGATGGCCGGGTCAAGCCCGGCCATGACGAGTTTGTGGGACGAACGGGGCGAGGGAGTGCACCGCCGCCGTGGCCGCAGCGCAGAAAGCTTCAGAACTTCAGCTTCTTGAAGATCGCCTCCGGCAGCGTCTTGATGATCAGCATCACGAGGCGCCATTTGCCGCTGACATAGACGATATCGGTCTTCTTCTCGACGGCCTGAAGAATCGCATCGCCCACGACTGGCGCTTCGACAGTGAGCGGCCCGATCAGCTTCATGCCTTCCGTCATTTTCGTTCGGACGAAGCCGGGCTTCACCGTGACGACATGCACGCCGCCGCGGCTCGCACGGGCGCGTAAGCCGGACAGGAACGCCGAGAAGCCGGCCTTGGCCGAACCGTAGACATAGTTCGAGGCGCGGCCGCGATCGCCCGCGACCGATGACACGCCGACGATCGTACCGTTGCCGCGCGCCAAGAACTTTTCCGCGAACAGGCCGAGGATCAGCGAAGGGCCTTCGTAGTTCGAGCGCATGATCGTCGTGGCGTGCGCGAGATCTTCTTGCGCGCTCTCCTGCGCGCCCAATAATCCGACGATCGAGATGACCACGTCAGGCAACGCCGGAAGCGCGCCGACAAACCCGTCGAACGAGGCGGTGTCGAGCACGTCGAATTGATGGATGCCAACCTCGACGTTGTAACGCGCGCGCAGATCGGCTGCGTCAGGCTCCAGCACGGCGACGTCGCGCCCTGCGAGGGCGACATCGTACCCTGCCTTCGCAAAGGCGCGCGCGGTGGCGCGGCCGATATCGGAAGAGCCCCCCAGCACCAGGACTGTCTTGCGTGACGTCACGGCTTAAACCTCATCAAACAGACGCTGTGAAAGTTTTGAGCGGATATTTCCGGCGGGATCGAGCGACTTGCGGATCGCGTTGAAGCGCGACAAGGCCGGATAGCCGGCCTCGAACGTCGCGCGAGACTGGCGCGCATCCTTGGCGAGATAGAGCCGGCCGCCGGCGGCGACGACGAGGCGATCGATCTCGTCGAGGAACTTCAGGATGTCGCCTTTAACCGGGAAATCCAGCGCCAGGGTGTAGCCGGGCAACGGGAACGACAGGATGCCGTCGCCCTGACCGAGCTTCTTCAGCACCGCGAGGAAGGAGGCATCGCCGCGCCGTGCGACGCGGCCCAGGATATCGCCGAGCACGTCGCGCGCACCCTGCTCCGGGATCACGCATTGATGCTGGAGGAAGCCGCGCCGGCCATAGATACGGTTCCAGTCGGCGATGCTGTCGAGCGGGAAGAAATAGGGATAGAGCGAAACCACATGATTGCCACCGGAGCGCCTCGCGCCCATGCGGCAGTAGAGTTCGTTGAAGGCGCGGATGCTGTAGCGGTTCAGCGTCATCGACGGCAGGTCGACGGGCACTGCGAGCGCGGGATTCCTGCCGGCCGGAAATGCACCGGCGCCACCGGCAAGCTCGTCTGCGCGTGCGTGCTCACCGAGATAGATCAGCGAGCGGCCGAGATCGCGCCCTCGCGCCGCGCAATCGATCCATGCCACCGAATAGGTCGCGGAATCGCTCGCCTCGAGCGCGCGCATCGCTGCATCCAGATCGGACGCGGAGATCACCCGCTCGCGGATCCAGCCGGTCTCGACCGGCCGCAGCCGCATCGTCGCTTCAAGGATGACACCGGTGAGGCCCATGCCGCCGACGGTCGCGAAGAAGGCATCCGAATTCTGCTCGCGCGAGGCCTCGATGACTTCGCCCTGTCCGGTACGGAGCAGGATGCTGTCGACATAGCGGCCGAAGCCGCCCTCGCAATGATGGTTCTTGCCGTGCACGTCCGCGGCGATGGCGCCGCCGATCGAGACAAATTGCGTACCCGGCACGACGAAGGGGAGGAAGCCGCGGGGTCCAAAAGTGTCGATCAGGTCCGATAGCAGCAGACCGGCCTCGAGGCGGATGCGCCCGGTCGCCGGATCGAACGACCTGACCCGGTCGAAGCCCGTCATCGCGACGGTTCTGGCTGCACCGATGGCCGCGTCGCCATAGGCCCGGCCATTGCCGCGCGCAACAGCGCCGGCGAGACCGGCGATGGCCTCACCAACCGCCGCTAACGATCGCGGCCGCCGGAGATCGGTATCGACGACCGGAAAGCGCCCCCAGCCACTGACGAGGGTCATGGTTCAGCTCCTGTGCAGGGCGCGACCGCCCTGCCCTGGAAACTGCCTACCGATCAAAAGCTTATATTACGTTGAGGCGTATCGGCGAGTTTTCAGAGGTTAATGGCCGAGCGCCAGCGCGATCAGGCCGAGCGTGCCGACGATGACGCGCCACCAGGCGAACACCACAAAGCCGTGGCGGGTGACATAGTCCAGGAACGTCTTCACCACGATGATCGCTGTGATGAAGGACACCACGAAGCCGATTGCGACGATGCCCATGTGGTCCATCGTCATCTCGGAGCGGCTCTTGTAGAAGTCGTAGGCGAACGCGCCGATCATGGTGGGGATGGCGAGGAAGAACGAGAACTCCGCCGCCGCACGCTTGTCGGCCCCCAGAAGCATCGCAGCGACGATGCTGGCACCGGAGCGAGACACGCCCGGGATCATCGCCACGCACTGCGCAATACCGATATAGAGGTACATCAGCAGCGGAAACTTGGTGGCGTCGTGCTCGCGCGGCTTGAGATTAAGCTTGTCGACCCAGAGCAGGATGGCGCCGCCGACGATCAGCGTGAAGCAAACGACCCACGGATTGAACAGCACGCTCTTGATGTATTTGCCGGCGACGAGGCCGACCACGACAGCGGGCAGGAACGCCACCAGCACGCCGATCACGAAGCGGCGCGAATAGCTATCGCCCGTGAAGAAGCCGATCGCGACATCCCACAGCTTCCTGAAATACAGCCCGACGATCGCGAGGATCGCGCCGAGCTGGATCAGAACCGTAAACGAATCCCAGAAATCGCCCTCGCCGAGGTGGAAGAAGCGCTCCGCAAGCAGCAGGTGGCCGGTCGAGGAAACGGGAAGGAACTCGGTCACACCCTCGATGATACCAAGGATTACTGCCCGTATTACGTCTGACATATTTACGGTCCATTTCCGCTGGAAAAGCGGGGCTCTTCTCGCCTATTCGTCCCCATGCCGCAATCGCAAAATGCGTGAAATCACGCCCTTGCCTCGCGGTTTTGAAGGACTAGTGTCGCGCCACACAAACATTGATGGATTCTTAAGCACCATCAAATAATCAAAGGCTTCATGTTTACGCTGTTCCATCATCCGTTCTGCCCGCATTCGCGCTTCATCCGCCTGATCGCGGGAGAATACGGGCTCGAACTCCGGCTGGTCGAAGAGCGCAGCTGGGAGCGGCGCGAGGCATTTCTGCTGCTCAATGCGGCAGGCACCACGCCGGTCCTGGTGGACGACGAGCAGCCGCCTATTCCAGGCGCGGCCATCATCGCCGAATATGTAGACGAGGCTTATGGCGCCGAGATGGCGGCCAAGCGGCTGATGCCGGAGACGATCGCCGAGCGCGTCGAAGTGCGCCGGCTGATGGCCTGGTTCAACGAAAAGTTCTTCGAGGAGGTCTCCCATCCTCTCGTCACCGAGCGCATCTACAAGCGCTTCATGAGCGAGGAGAACGGCGGCGGCCCGCCCTCGGCCGACGTAATGCGCGCCGCCAAGGCCAACGTGCGCTATCATCTGGCCTATATCGGCTGGCTGGCGCAGACGCGAAACTTCCTCGCCGGCGACCGGCTCACTTACGCGGATCTCGCCGCCGCGGCGCATCTTTCGGCGATCGACTATCTGGGCGACGTGCCATGGAGCGAGGACGACGCAGCAAAGGCGTGGTACGCGCGGGTGAAATCCCGCCCGTCGTTCCGTCCGCTGCTGAGCGAATGGCTGGCGGGCGTACCGGCGTCGCGGACCTACGTGGACCTCGACTTCTGAACACCGATCCGACTGAATTGAAGGCGGCGCTTGTGCACGAAGCACGCGCGCTCGGCTTCGACTGCATCGGCATCACTGAGCCCGGCACAATCGAAAATGCCGGAAAGCATTTTCTCGAATTCATCGCTTCCGGCGGCCATGGCGACATGGACTGGCTCGCAGCACAGCCGGAGCGCCGCGTCGATCCGCGCGGGCTGTGGCAGGACGTGCGCTCGGTGATCATGCTCGGCGTCAACTACGGCCCCGACCAGGATCCGCTCGCGATCCTCGAGCAGCGCACGCGCGCGGCGATCTCGGTCTATGCGCAGGGCGACGACTATCACGATCTGATCAAGAAGCGGCTGAAGGCGCTGGCGCGCTGGCTGGTCGCGACCGCGCCGTCCGAAGTCAAAGTGTTCGTCGATACCGCGGCGGTGATGGAGAAACCGCTGGCGCAGGCCGCGCATCTGGGCTGGCAGGGCAAGCACACCAATCTCGTCTCGCGCGAATTCGGCTCATGGCTGTTTCTCGGCGCGATCTACACCACGCTGGAGCTGCCGCGCGACGACGCGGAGGTCGATCATTGCGGCTCGTGCCAGGCGTGTCTCGACATCTGCCCGACCGCGGCCTTTCCCGCGCCCTACAGGCTCGATGCGCGGCGCTGCATCTCGTACCTCACCATCGAGAACAAGGGACCGATCCCGCGCGAGTTTCGCAAAAGCATCGGCAACCGTATCTATGGCTGCGACGATTGTCTCGCCGCCTGCCCATGGAACAAGTTCGCTCAGGAAGGCCGCGAAGCAAAACTCGCCGCGCGTGACGAGTTACGCGCGCCCGGTCTCGCCGAACTCGCGCGCCTCGACGACGCAGCGTTCCGCGCGCTGTTCACGAAGTCGCCGGTCAAGCGCATCGGCCGCGACCGCTTCCTGCGCAACGTGCTGATCGCGATCGGCAACTCCGGCGATGCGGCGCTGGCGGAGCAGGCGCGGCGATTGCTGGACGACGCCAGCCCGCTGGTGCGCGGGGCCGCGGTGTGGGCGCTGGGGCAGTTGATGCCGCGCGACGAGTTTGAGGCGATGAAAGCTGGCGCGTTGGGCAGAGAGTCCGACGAAAGCGTGCGTGAGGAGTGGCAAACCCCCTCCTAATTCTCGGTGTCATGCCCCGCCTTGTGCGCACTTGCGCACTGGGGCGGGGCATCCAGTACGCCGCAGCTTCTCGACTCAATCACTGCTGTCTCGGAGTACTGGATCGCCCGATCAAGTGTTCAGCCCGGGGACATGACCGACGGGTGTTCGGGGACATAGGCGACACATCATAGTGCTTGGATTTGGCAGTGTGGGAGGCCAAATCCATGCCCTGGCGAGAGATGTCGGTGATGGATCAGCGGCGTGAGTTTGTACGGCTTGCGATGCAGGAGGAGCGAACCGGCGGGAGCTCTGTCGGCGCTTCAACATTCATCCCGACACCGGCTACAAGTGGCTTGAGCGATGGCAGAGTGAGCGGGATGTTGACGACCGCTCGCGCCGACCGCATTCGAGCCCGGGACGGACCGATTGTGAGCTCGAGGCACGCATTCTAGCGGTACGTGATGCTCATCCGGCATTGTGAGCTCGTAAGATAGCTCACTGCCTGGAACGCGAAGGCTTTCGTTCGCCCGCCGTTTCAACAGTCCATCAGATCTTGCGTCGGGCTGGCCGCATCAAGCCCCCGATCG
>NZ_LGHL01000092.1 GCF_001908205.1 Bradyrhizobium sp. NAS80.1 | reverse complement strand
ACCGAGGACGGGCTGTCCACCGGCGACTACCGCTACATGCGGCGCATCCATATCCAGCATGACCAGCCATATTGCATTCTGGACATCTATCTCGATCGGCGAACCTATCTGAAGAGCCCGAAAAAGTTCGATACGGAAATGGTGATTCCGAATTTGCAGGACATCGCCGATCTGCAGATTCGATCGATGCGGCAGACGTTTCAAATCGCCGTCGCCGACCTCAAGACAAGCCGCCAGCTCGGCATCAATCCGAATGCGCCGGTTGGTCTGGTGCGCCGGGTCGTCACTGATGATCAGGGTCGGATCATCTATCTTGGTGTCGGGCGTTATCGCGGCGATCTCGTAGTGTTTGAAACCGAGATCGAGATTCCCAAGGGGAAAAGTAGGGCCCAGCGGGCGCAGCCGATGAAGCGCAAGAGTTCTGCTTCGACGCGTCGGGCAGGCTCCTAGCGCTCCAGCGTATCGACGACCTGTTCGGCGATGGAGAGGCTGGAGGTCAGGCCGGGGCTTTCGATGCCGAACAAAGCAACGAGTCCCGGCAGTCCATGCCGTAGCGGCCCGTCGATCCGGAAATCCATCGCTGCTTCGCCCGGTCCGGTCAGTCGTGGGCGTATCCCGGCATAGTCCGGAATGAGCGATCCGTCAGGGAGCCCGGGCCAGTAGCGCCGGACAGCGTCGTAGAATGTCGTGGCGCGTGCCGAATTAACCCGGTAGTCGAGCTCGTTCACCCATTCCATATCCGGCCCGAAACGCATGCGCCCGGCCATGTCGAGTGTGAGATGGATGCCGAGAAGGCCCTGTGAGGGCACCGGATAGATCAGCCGGCTGAAGGCTGCGGGGCGGCCATAGCTGAAATAGCTTCTTTTGCAGAGATATTGTTCGGGAATTTGCGCGGCCGGATAACCTTCCGTGCTCGCGGCGATCGGCTGCGAGCCGAGACCGGCAGCATTGACGACGACATCGAAGGCGATGGAGCCGGGTTCATGCCCGCCGAAATGCGCAGTCCAGGATGTATCTCGCGTCAGCCGTTCCACCGGCGAGCGAAGAGCGAGCGTGCCGCCATTGGCCTCGATATCACCGACGAGCGCCAGCATGAAGGAATGCGTGTCGATGATCCCGGTGTCGGGTGACTGCAGCGCTGCGACGCAGGCAAGGTTCGGTTCAAGCTTGCGTGCTTCGGTCGCTGAAATGAGCCGAAGGCCTCTCACGCCGTTTGCATCGCCGCGAGCCTTGATGATTTCGAGTTGCGCGACCTGATCTTCGGAGGTCGCAACGATCAGTTTGCCGCGGCGCTGGTGCGGAACGCCGTATGTTGCGCAGAAATCGTACATCAGGCGGGCGCCCTGCACGCAATGGACTGCGCGCAGGGTGTCTGCCGGATAATACATGCCGGCATGGATCACTTCGGAATTGCGCGATGACACGCCTGATCCGAAGGAGCCGGACGCTTCGGCGACGATGACCGTCCAGCCGCGCCGAGCGAGGGCGCGGCTGGTCGCAAGACCGACCACGCCCGCGCCTATGACCAAAGCGTCCATGGCTACGACTCAAGACGCGGGAACGAGATAGACCGGCGAGGTCCACGCAGCGTTACCGTCCTCGAAGACGACCTTAACCCACAGAGCCGTGTCGCCCAAGCTGCTTCGTTCGAAGCTGCGCGTCAGCTCAATGGCCCAGCAGTCATTGTCGTCAGGAAGGCGCTGCACGCTGACTTTGCGATCCAGGCCGCCGCAATCGAGGACGAACGGTTCGAAGCCCACATTCCCGATATCGACATCTGCCGTGCCGTGCGGGGTCTCGATGTGCAGCTTGCCATCGGTGCCGGACAGATCTGCCTCGAAGCCGCCGAAGCCGCCAGTCGTCACCGCGGTCCACTCGACGCATTCCGGAGATGTCAGCTCGCAGCGCTTGTCGAGATTCCATCGGTTGATCGGGCGAATCGCCGTCAACGTGTTGCCTGCCACCGTGGCATGACCGTCCCAGATCGTCTGGCGGCCGCGTCCCCTGTATTCCGCACCTTCCCAAAGAACACGCAGGCGCTTGCCGACCGGCTGCGATGCGTAGGGACGATAGGTTTCGAGGATCGAACTGCCATTACGGAATTCAACGCGTTCGATGGGCGAAGCGCTCGACAGCGTCAGGCGGAAGGTCGGCTTGCCGCCTCCGACGATGATGTCGCCCATCTTGGCGCTGGTCGTGCTGGCAACGCCCTTGCCACCCAGAGCCGGATCCTCATGATGCAACTCGCCTGCAGCATCCAGCTCGACACCGACATCGAGATAGAGACGGCAGCCGGTGGTCGCATAGTGATGACGCTTGCGCAGCGCGTCGAACACGGCGGCACGCGAGAGTTCGGGAACGAGAAGACAGGTCAGGCCGCCGAACGCGCCGAACATCGAGGCGCCTGGATGCGACGCACCGTGGCGGCCCTTGTGTCCGTCGGAATTCGCGACGATGCCGACACGCAGCCCGTCGCGGAAGGCATCATCGGCGAGCCATTCGAACGTGCCCCAGTCCGAATGAACTTCGACGGCGCGCTGCAGCGCGCGGTCGTGGAAGCGGCCCGAAATATCGGCATAGCGTCCGCCGACATGGGCGAGGACGATCGCCTCGCGCCCGCGCAGCTTGTCGAACAGCGCGGCGACGTCGAATGCATCGGTCTCGAGGTCGGCTAGTTCGCCGACAAGCGCGTGGCTGCTGCGATGAATGGTTTCGCCTTCGTGCAGATAGAGCACGTTGCGGTCACCGCCCAGCGCGGTGTTGCCGGACCATTCATAGCCGGGAATGAACACGAAACGGCCGGTCTCATCCATCTCGGCAGTGAGTTCGTTCAGTGCTTTCCAGAACTCCGCCGTGATCTGGAAGTCGTTGCCCTGGTGGCACATGGCATCCAGGAAGGCGAGGTCACGGGCGAATTCCGCGAATTCACGCGCAGTCCCGGTGCCGATGGTCTCGCCGGACTGGCCGTGAAGATCGGCCCAGGCGTGACGCAATTCGCCTTGTTGCACCCGTGCCGGATTGGAGACTGCGAGCGTCTCGCCGGCCCGGGATACGGTCACCGAGATTTCGCCCGGCTGAGACACGGTGAGGTTCGAGATCAGCGCGCTGCGGGCGCCACCCTCGATGCGCACTTCGCGCGGGAGGCCTTCGATCTTCCCGGACGCTGCTTCGACGAGGACGGTGCCGCCTACATTTCCGGTTGGATTACCCCAAGCATCGTCGGCGCGAATGCCGAGCGAGAATGGGACGTTCGGCGCCACGATCGTTGGCAGAACGGCGCGCCACGCAGCGGCTTCGCCTGGTATGATGGCGATCGACGGTTGCTCGGGCACCTCGCACCAGTTCAGCGTGGCGAACGGATCGGCCAGCGTCCTGATCTGGAACGGCGCTTCGCAGAAGGTTTGCATCCGGATACCGGGGCTGCCCTGGCGCCGGTCGCCGAACCGCAGCGTGATCGTATCGTTTTCCTTCAGGAAGCCACGGGCGACCTTGACGCGGAGCGTCTTGTCCCAGGGGCGCAGATGCCCCTTGACGTCATAGGTGAGCGCGAGGATCGCGCCGTTCGAAGCCTCGGCGGAGACAAAATTCGCAGCTTTCGGATCGGTAAACTGAGGCGTTCCCATATCCGAGGCGAAACGGAACGTGACCTGGATGCCGCCGGTATCGTCGACGCCATAGGGTCCGGCCGTATATACGAGAACGAGTTCAGTAAACGAGCCAGCAACGCGCGGCTGGGAGTCGAGAATACGTGCTGTGCCGATCTTGTCTTGGTTGTAATCGGTCAATCCTACGCGATGCATCAAACGGGTCCTGCAATTTTTTCACTCCGTTCAATCTGCGGCATGATACGCATGTGATCCAATTCGAATACGGTCACAAACCATGCATAGACCTGATAAGTTGCGGCTGACCCTGCGCCAGATCGAGGCGTTTCGCGCGGCGGCGACCGTCCATACCGCGACGGCCGCGGCCCAGTCGCTCGGCCTCACCCAGCCTGCCGTCTCGCGATTGATCGCCGAGCTGGAACGGGCCGTCGGCTTCCCGTTGTTCGAGCGTCGCGCGCGCGGGCTCGTGCTCACTTCCGACGGCGAGCATTTTCTGGCGGCCGTCGAGCGCAGTTTCAGCGGTCTCGAGACGATTGCCGAAGCTGCGGTGGCGATCAAGCGCCATGCCACCGGTATGGTGCGCGTCGTATCCCTCGCGGTCTATTCGGATGGCTTCGTCGCGGAAGCAATCGGACGTTTTCTCGCCGAGAATCCATTGATGCGCGTGGAGTCCGCCGTTGCCAGCATGCCCGAGATTCTCGGCGGTCTGGCGCTGGAGGAGTTCGATCTCGGCGTGGGAACGACCTTCGTCGGGTCCGAAGCCGTCGATGCCCGCCCCATTGGGCGTCGGCGGGCCGTGCTCGTGTTTCCGCCGGGCACGGCACCGGACGAGCCGGGCTGGGACGTGTTTGATCGTCCCTTCCTGGCGATGCCGCAGGACAATCCGTTCCGGACGACATTCGATGCGGCGGTCGCGGCCGCCGGCGTCAGGCCGCGCATCGTCTGCGAATTCCGCAATCAGCGTGCGGCTTGCCGGGCGAGCCTCGCCGGCGCCGGCATCGCGATGGTCGATGAGGCTACTGCAGCGGAATTCGCGCATCTCGGACTGGATGCGCGTCCCTTCCCCGGCGGGCTGGACTGGCCGGTTGCGATCCTCGTGCCGCGGCGGCGGGAGCTGTCCTCTGCGGCCACGCGCCTGTCCCAATTGCTCAAGGCGGCCGTCTGATTGCTTCCGACATATAACGCCATCGAATAGTTGCCGCTCCATTCCTGATTGGACGCCGTGTGTCCGCTGGCGGATAAAATCCGTGCGGCCGTGGTTCGAACACGATGTTCGAACCAGGTCCGCAACAGGCGGACTGCTCAGCCTGACCGAGATCGTCGTCGCATAGCCGTTTCATGTTTGGCCGGCCGCGTTTCAAGGAACTGTCCGTTCCCGATCGCTGGCCTCGACCAGGATGCAAACGCGCCATCGGCACACGCGACCGGTTCGGGAGGCATCGTTCAGTGCCGACGAAAAGGAGAGTGATTTGTTGATCCGCGGCGCCGATCTTATTGCACGTACCCTTGAGTTGTCCGGTAGCACGAAAATCTACGCGCTGACTGGCAACCACATCATGTCGATCTATGATGCGGCGATCGGTACCAAACTCGACCTCATTCATACCCGACACGAAGCTTCGACCGTCTATATGGCCGACGCTTGGGCTCGACTGAGCGGCGCCTGTGGCATCGCGCTCGTCTCGAGCGGTGCGGGACATGCCAATGCGCTGGGATCGTTGCCGACGGCACTCGCGGCCGACGCGCCTCTCGTGTTGCTGTCGGGTCATGCGGGTCTCTCGGAATTGGGACGCGGTGCATTTCAGGAAATGAAGCAGGCCGAGATGGCCGCATCGGTCTGCAAGGCATCGATTACGGCGAGCGATGCCCGCCGCATGGGACACCAGCTGGCAGCCTGTATCCGTCTGGCTATGTCGGGCCGTCCGGGGCCGGTGCATATGAGTCTTCCCGTCGATCTGCTTGAGGAGACGTTCGAGGACACGCCTGATCTGTGGCCGACCGCCGCCGACTTCATCCCCGAACCAGCCGTTGCCGAGCCTACGGATATCGCGCCCATCATAGCCGCGCTGCAGAAGGCCGAACGCCCGATGTTGCTCGCGGGGCCCTGGCTCTGTCGTGCCCCGGCGTCTTCCGAGTTCCAGGCCGCGGCGGCCAAGCTTGGTGTGCCGATCATCGGCATGGAAAGCCCACGCGGTATCAACGATCCCAGCCTGGGCCGTTTCGCGCAGGTTCTCGCCAAGGCGGATCTGGTCATGCTTCTCGGCAAGCCCCACGATCAGACCATCAAGTTCGGTCAGGCGCCGTTCATTCATCAGGACGCCAGTTTCGTGGCGGTCGATCCCGATGTCGGCATGATCGAGCGGGCGAAGCGCGAGCAAGGAAAGCGCCTGGTATTTGCGCTGCAGGCAGATCCGCTCGCTGTCGTGCGCGGATTGACGACGGAAGCGCCGGCGACGGTTGCCCGTGCGTCGTGGTCCGAAGAAGTTGCTGCCGCCGTCGCCTATCGCCCCGCTGCGTGGCCCGGTGAGGACAGTGCGGAGCAGGGCCGGCTTCACCCCGCCGAACTGTGCCGCGGACTGGAAGCGGTGCTGAAGCGTCACCCGGATGCCGTCTTGATCTGTGATGGCGGCGAAATCCCGCAGTGGCCGCAGACGATCCAGACCGGCAATCGTCGCCTCATCAATGGCGTCGGGGCATCCATCGGTGGCGCCGCGCCGTTCGCGATCGGCGCACGGCACGCCACGGATGCCACGGTGATCGCCGTATCTGGCGATGGCGCATTCGGCTTCCATTTCGCCGAGATGGACACCGCGCTTCGCCACAATGCGCCGATCGTCATGGTCATCGGTAACGATGCCACCTGGAATGCCGAGCATCAGCTTCAGCTGCGTGCCTATGGCAAGGGACGTGCGCATGGCTGCGATCTGCTGCTGACGCGGTACGATCGCGTGGTCGAGGCGCTCGGCGGCCATGGCGAGCATGTCACGACATTCGACGACCTTGTGCCTGCGCTCGAACGAGCCATCGCGAGCGGACGTCCGGCCTGCGTGAATGTCGAGATCAGGAGCTTCCCGGCTCCCGTGATGAAGTGACCAGAGAGGATCTCTGATGCCGTCGGTTACATCGGTTGATGCGTTGTCGCCGGGTTTGCTGGAAGAGTTGTCGCAGATTCTGGGTTCGCGCGGCGTGAGCGTCGACCAGAACGAGATTGCTCCTCATCTGTCGGATTGGCGGTCGCTCTATCATGGAGCGGCTGCCGCGCTGATCAAGCCGGATTCCACGGCGGCATTGGCGCAGGCGGTAAAAGTATTGGCTGCGGCAGGCATCGCGATGGTGCCCCAGGGCGGTCGTACATCGATGGTCGGCGGTGCAACGCCGGATGCCAGCGTCAATCAGGTCGTGGTCTCGATGTTGCGGCTGAACCGGATCCGCGACATCGACACGCTAGACATGTCCATCGTCGCGGAAGCCGGCGTCATCCTGAAGAATCTGCAGGACGCGGCGATGGCGGCGGAGTGCTACTTCCCGCTGTCGCTGGCCTCGGAAGGCTCGGCCACTGTCGGTGGCGTGCTGTCGACCAATGCCGGCGGCAATACGACAGTCAGATACGGCAACGCGCGTGAGCTGATGCTCGGGCTCGAAGTGGTGCTGCCCAATGGGGAGATCATTCACGGTCTCCGGCGGCTCCGGAAGGACAATACCGGATACGCCCTGCGCCATCTGTTCGTCGGCGGCGAGGGCACGCTCGGAATCATCACTGCTGCTGCGCTGCGGTTGTTTCCCCGGGGCAACGACGAGTGCGCTGGCGCTGTGCACGGTCCGCGACGAAGACGCTGCGCTGGCGCTGTTCCGGCGCTTCCGCCAGCAGGACGAGACCGCGATCCGGTCGTTCGAGTACATGTCCGGCGAAGCTTTCAATTACCCACATTTCCAGCCGCTCCGATTTCGGCGCCGAGTTCGATATCGGTTAATCTGGAAAGGCCACGCCAGAT
>NZ_LGHL01000091.1 GCF_001908205.1 Bradyrhizobium sp. NAS80.1 | reverse complement strand
CGCTTCCTCCCCACATTCGGTCGCCCTCATGCAGTTGCGCTTCACTTCGCTCGCCATGATCAGCTTACGATGGGACTTCCACCCACAAGAGTGCGCCCATGCTGGGCGCACAAAGAAAAGAGCCCCGTCCAGGACGGGGCTCTCAAAATTCCAGGTTGGTTCAGCCTTACTTGAGGCTGCTCGAGATCAAGCCGAACTTGGTGTTCAGCGTGCTGCCGAGGTTGTTGACGACGGTGATGATCGCCAGCGCGATGCCGGCAGCGATCAGGCCGTATTCGATCGCGGTGGCGCCGGATTCATCCTTCACAAAACGCGCAACGAGGTTCTTCATAGGGTGCTCCCAAAAAATACACGAGGCTACAACTGGTCTGGTCTTTTCGGCTTCCCAGCGCCGCCTGACCATGGAACCGAGCGTAACGGCAAAGAATTGCGCCGCAGTTAACTCGACTGCGTAAACACGGAGCGGTTTGCATGTATTCGCCGATGGTAAATCGGAATCTAAAACAATCAGTTAAATTATCGGGACATCACCCTGGCGCGGCCGTGATTTACCCGAAGTTATGACCGCCGTGGTCCAATGCCGCCCGCTCGGCCAATCCGACAAGAACAGAGGACGACGAGGCGGCAATGTCCCTTTCCCTTGCCAACAGCATCGCGGTGCAGAGCCGCGCGCGAGCCTTGGCGCCGTTGTGCGTGGGCGCGGGCGCCTATCTCTTCTTCCTCTATGTCGGCGACACGCTGCTTCAGGACTCCGACTCGTTCTGGCAGATCAAGATCGGGCAATGGATCCTCGATCACCACGCCCTTCCCTACACAGACTTCTATTCGTTCACGCGGCCCAGCGAGCCCTGGATCTCGACCTCGTGGCTCTCGCAAGTGCTGTTCGCCATCTCCTATGCGCAATGGGACTGGGCCGGCCCGGTGATCCTCACCGCGCTTGCGGTCGCCTTGTCGGCGGCGATCCTCGTCGACCTGCTCGACGCGCATCTGGAGACTCCGCGCACGGTGCTGTTCGCGATGCTCGCGGTCGTGCTGTCGCTGCATCACATCCTGGCGCGGCCGCATATATTGGCGCTGCCCGTGATGATCGCCTGGGTCGGCATGCTGATGAATGCGGCCGATCGCAAGGTCGCGCCGTCATGGTACTGGCTGCCGCTGATGTCGCTGTGGGCGAACCTGCATGGCAGCTTCGTGCTGGGCCTGGCGCTGATCGGCCCGATGTCGCTCGTGGCGATCTGGGACATGGAGTCCGGCAAGCAGGTCCGGCTGCTGCTGCGCTGGTTCCTGTTCGGCGTCGCGGCGCTGGCCGCGAGCTGCGTCACGCCCTATGGCTGGCGCACATTGCTCGGTGCGACCAGCATCCTCAATCTCGGCGAACTTTTGACGGTCATCTCCGAATGGTCGCCCGTGAATTTCGCATCCTTCAACGCGTTCGAAGGCGCGCTGTTCGGGCTGATCGCGATCGGGCTCTATCGTGGCCTGACGCTATCGATGCCGCGCATTCTGCTGATCCTGCTTCTGACCTGGATGGCGCTCACCCATGTCAGAAGCATCGAGGCCTTCGCGTTCCTGGTGCCGCTGGTGCTGGCCAAGCCGCTCGGCGAACGGTCACCGCTGCCGCAGCCCGACACGTCGGGCGGTGCGAGTTGGCCCGCTCGCTACGTGACCGCAACGGGTGCGCTGATGATCGTGGCAGCGGCCTGGACCTCGACCTCGATCTTCATGGCGCATCACCGCTTCACCTTCACGATGGATCAGACGCCGGCTGCCGCCGTCGACCTGCTCGAGAAGCGTGGGGCGCAGCGCATCTTCAACGCGTACAAGTTCGGCGGCTATCTGATCTCGCGCGACATCCCGGTCTTCGTCGACGGCCGTGCCGAGCTCTATGGCGAGACCTTCGTGATGGACTTCTTCAAGGCCGTGGAGGTCAAGAAGCTCGACAACCTGACCCGGCTGCTGGACGGGTACAGGATCGACGCCACGCTCCTGGCCGCGGACTCGCCGGGCGCCCAGGTGCTGGATCACATCAAGGGCTGGAAGCGGCTCTACGCCGACAAGATCGCGGTGATCCATGTGCGCGACGATCAGCAGACCGCGGCCGTGACATCGTCGAAGTGAGAACGCAGCTCCAGGGCGTTACTCGTAAAAGTCAGATGTAAATTGGCGGCGTGAGGCTACGAACAGTCTAGTTGGAAATAACCTCAGCATGAAGCAACGTTGGATTGTGGTGGCCGCTATCCTTGTGACGGCCTTGTTGATTCAGGTACCTATCATTCTCAACGCCGATCTGGGCTGGCTGCTTACTGTAAACGAAAAAATTCTGGACGGCCGAAAGCTGGGGGTCGACCTCTTCGAGTCCAATCCCCCTCTGTCGGTCTACATGTACATGCCGGCAGCGATGCTTGCGCGAAAAACGGGCGTCGCACCTGAGCTCATCGTGATCCTCCTGGTGATCATCGAGATCGTTGGCGCGCTTTTTATCATCGATCGCGCAGCGGCAGCAGCAAACCTGGGATCCAGGGAGCGCAATGTTTCGACGTGGTCTCTTGCGCTCTTGCTCGCAATTCTTCCCGGCGCAGTATTCGGGCAACGTGAGCACATAGCCGTAATTGCGCTCACGCCCTTTGTTGCCATCACTGCGATACGTTGGCGCGACCTTGATCCCGGTCCAATCGCGATCTTCGCAGGGCTTGGCGCGGGGCTCGCCATGTGCATCAAGCCGTTCTTTGCCCTGGTCGTAGGCCTGCCGATCATCTGCTCCGTCGTCCGTCAGCGTTCTCTCAGGCCCTTGTTCACCCCCCGAGGTCTTTGCAGCCGCCGCCACCACAATCAGCTACGGGGCGATCGTCCTCGCCTTCTTTCCTGACTATCTGTTCGTCTATGCCCCGATGGTCGCCGAGGCTTACCTGCCCATCAGAAGGGAGTTTCTGAGCCTCGTTCCCATTCCAATCGCCGTGATCGGCGTCTCCATCATGCTCCTGCGCCTTGTCGCTTCCCAAGATTTCAAACTGTGGCGCGACGGAACGCCTTGGTTGGCGGCATCGGTCGGCGGAGCCGCGACTTTCGTTCTTCAAGGCAAGGGATGGCCATACACGGCCTTCGCCCTCTGTCTGTTTGCGTTGGTTGTGCCGATGCTGCATGTCTGCACCAGGACATTGCGGGGCCCAGTTGCAGTCATCGGCGTTGGCCTCCTTGTGCTCATCGGCCTCTATTTGTCGTCACCAGCGCCTGGTTTTCCGCCGTTGGTGCGACGTGTCCACGCACTCACGCAGCACCCGCGGCTGCTCACGATCACCGACCACATCGGCCTGGGACACCCGCTCGTCCGTCAACTCGGTGGAGTTTGGGTAGGCAGCTCTTGTGCGCAGCTCCTGGCCGGCGGTGCAATTCTGCGCATGGAAACGTCGCAGCCAACTCAAGGTGAGCGAGAAAAGCTGGACGGCATCATACATTTCGAGCGACAGCAGCTATTGGCGGACCTGCGGAACGGTCGTCCTGACGTGATTCTGGTGGACACCTATCTTCTGAGCACGTTTCGGTTCGATTGGCTGGCCTGGGCCAGTTCAGATCCCGAGGTCGAAACGGAGTTGAGAAACTACCGTGAGGTTGAAACCGTCGGTCGCGTCAGGATATTCGTCGACCAATCGGCCTTGCAGCGATCATGATCCTGGCCGGGCAGGCGCCTTTTGCGCCGTGCGCACGATCCTGGCCCCTGAGCCGACGTGCAGCGAAACTCTTGGCATGCCCGCTATCAAGGGGATTGTGTTGAAAAACTCAAAATCTGAGCGGTCGCAAAATTCTCGCGATGAGGTGAAAGGCGCCACATCCGCCATCTGGATCGTCCTCAAAGCCAATGGGAAGCT
>NZ_LGHL01000090.1 GCF_001908205.1 Bradyrhizobium sp. NAS80.1 | reverse complement strand
GGGTAGCAAACGCCACATGATCTTGCGGATGGTCTTTGCTTCGATCTCGTCCATGGCACCGTTACCTCCGTCTCGGGGCTTAGGGGGCCTGCCCAGATCAATTTTGGGGACACTTGTTTTGCTCCCAATCGGTTTGATCTGATCCGATGGGTATGAACTTGCGCGTCGTCCGAGTGACCGCGTTCTCTGAGCGGCAAGGTCAGTCCTCAAAACCAGCTCGTGCAGACAACACACGCTGCACCACAGTAAAGGCTCGGCCGTCGGCGCTGGATCTCACTCAGGGGAGAGCCTTTCCGATGGTAAAGATGCAAGCTGAACACGACCTCGGTTGCAAAAGGCCCAAGTTCGTTCGCGGGATTTGGTTCCCCCCAACCTCCGGCGGACCTTGCCGCGGTCGACGACCCGCGTTGACGCCGCCGGACAGGGCCTGGTCGGCTTCTAGCCTCCGCGGGCAGCTCGCGGACCGCGCGGGTGCACCCTTCCAGCCGACGAAAGGACAGAAGGCGTTGCCAAGGAGCGGGTTATTTGGTCGGTAGTTCGGTCCCCTCTCTCCCAGATCCGCATAGTCAAGAAATGGGGCTGGGCTTCATGATCAACACCAACACGGCGCCGACGGACGGAGCGCTGGCAGCCTTGCCTAGGTCGACCTCCGGTGTCATCCTGATGCAGCTCCAGCCGTTTGCCGACCCGAAGGTATTGCAGACCCTCATCGAGTTCGAAACTGGTTTTAGTTGCCTAGGACTGGTGGTCGGCGTGCCAGGTGCCGGTCGCGGGCTCATATGCGCATGTACGCCCTGTGCAGAGACAGGGCGCACTGGTGTGTCCGGGCGCGCATGGGCCGCCTGATCACTCATTAGGTTCAGGAGGCGCAGAGTATCTGTCCGAACATCGCGAAGCGCGCGGCTGGCCTGTCACACGTGAGGCCCGCGTTATCGATTTCACAATGAGTGTTACTGCCGCACCGCGGCAGTAGCCGCGAGGACCCGATATAGCAGTCGTCCCAAACGCCGAAGAAGACCAGCGCTGCCAGCGCTTCATCACTAAGCCGTTCTCGGCACAGATTTCGGACAGCCATACCGCCACCGAAATGGAAAAACGCATCATCATCACTGATCGGAAGTCCGCGCGCGTGCAACTCACGCAATTTCGCCAAGAGGTCGTCCGGCAAATTGGCCGACACATGCTGTTCGACGTTCTTCCGGACCGGCTCAGGGACCTGCGCCCACAGCTTCTTAGAGAATGAGTCGGGATCGCGCGGTTCTTCGAAATCAGGCAGGTCCATGGGAAACTCCGGTTGGGCACCGAGAGATAGTTGCTCCGCCGAAAACGCCCCCCTGCCCCACAATTGTTTTCCCGTCGGGATTGCCCGCTGGTTTTCAGTGAACCTGGGCGGTCGCTGAATGCGCGTCCTGCCACGTGTTCATGTGCGCCCGCCTTAGGAAGTGGGCGCACACCGGCAATCGCCCGAGGCGACGAGTCGCGCCGCCGCTTCGCTGTGCTTAGGATAGTGCGTGCTCTCCGGCGTCGTCGGTCCGATGTCGACCACCGCCCAGCCATGCGCCGCGATATCCGCAGCAGCGCAGATGATTCTAGGGTGAATCGATCTATTCCGCCGATCCAGTCGACCCCCCCCATTGAGAGCGATCAGCCGTCGGCTTCGGATTTTGCGTCGCGGCTCGGTAACTGTCCAAGACTGATCGTCGCTTCACATTGTCAGCGCGCTTCATTGCTGCGCCGCGATCAATTCGCGGCTTTGCGGACGCTGCATTGCAACAGGCGCCGCCTTAAGGGAAAGCTCGTCAAACCGAATGAAACGATTTAGACTTTCTCCGAAACGCCTACTTGGGCGTTCGGCTGGGCGTTCGGCCGTGAATTGCGCTCCCGTCGCGGTATGGGGAGTGCCCGATGATCAAGCTTTTGCAACACGTGCGTGGTTGGACGTTCGGTCCGGACACCGTTGGTGTAGCGACTGTCGATATCAACGGCGCGTGGCAGTTCCCAAATACCGACAAGGCCGATAGTTCTCCGCCTCACGCGATGAAGCCACGCGCGAGATTCTTGCTGAACACATTGTTGAGACGGCCCCGCTCTACGAATGCCATTGGCGTCCGTCTTCGCGAGAGCGCCGCTTGGCACGTGATTTCGAGGTTACGCGATACCTTGGGAGACAGCGTATGTCAGATAGAACAACAGCAGAAGTGTCGGAAGCCGAGATTGCGGTCCACTGGCAGGAAGAGAACTACGTCAATCCGCCAGAGAGATTTGTCGCGCAGGCCAACCTGATCGACAAAACGGTCTTTGATCGATTCAGCCTGAATAACGCCCCGGACTGCTTCAAGGAGTACGCCGATCTTCTTCACTGGTACCGCCCCTGGGACATCACGCTTGATACGAGCAATCCGCCGTTCTGGCGATGGTTCGTCGGCGGCAGGATCAGCGCCAGTTACAACTGCGTCGATCGCCATCTCGCCAAGTACAAGAACAAGACGGCGATCCACTTCGTCCCTGAGCCGGAGCACGAAGCGATCCAGCACGTCACCTACCAGGAGCTCTATGTACGCGTGAACGAGGTCGCCGCGTTGTTGCGAGATGGATGCGGTCTTAAAACGGGCGACCGGGTGACGTTGCACATGCCCATGGTGCCAGAGCTTCCGATCACGATGCTCGCCTGCGCCCGGCTCGGGGTCATTCACTCGCAAGTCTTTAGCGGCTTCAGCGGGAAGGCCACCGCAGATCGCATCGTCGATTCCGAAAGCCGTGTGCTGATCACAATGGACGCCTATTGGCGTGGCGGCCAGCTTCTCGATCACAAGGAGAAAGCCGACATCGCAGTCAGCGAGGCGGAGAAGGAAGGCGTCAGGGTGGAGAAGGTGCTCGTGTGGCAGAGATATCCGGGGCGATATTCAAGCAATACGCCGCTGGTTGGGGGCCGCGATTTCGTCATGAACGAGATGTTGTCGGCCTATCGACGGCGCCGGGTCGACCCTGTGGAAATGCCTGCGGAAGATCCGCTGTTCCTGATGTACACCAGTGGCACCACCGGGAGGCCGAAGGGATGTCAACACAGCACCGGTGGGTATCTGTCTTACGTCGCGGGAACGTCGAAATTCATTCAGGACATCCATCCGGAGGATGTCTACTGGTGCATGGCCGATATCGGCTGGATCACGGGTCACTCCTACATCGTCTATGGACCGCTGGCGCTCGCCGCCTCATCGGTGGTGTACGAGGGGCTTCCTACCTATCCCGACGCAGGGCGTCCCTGGCGCATCGCCGAAGAACTCGACGTAAATATCTTTCATACCTCGCCGACGGCAATACGGGCGCTTCGGCGCGCCGGGCCGGGCGAGCCGCAGAAGTACAATCACCACTTCAAGCATATGACCACCGTGGGCGAGCCGATCGAACCGGCAGTGTGGAAGTGGTACCACGAGGTCGTTGGCAAGGGCGAGGCCGTCATCGTCGACACCTGGTGGCAAACGGAGAACGGCGGTTTTCTGTGCAGCACGGTGCCGGCTCTTCATTCCATGAAACCGGGAAGCGCGGGGCCGGGCGTGCCCGGCATTCACCCGATCATCTATGACGAGGCAGGCGCGGAGATTCCACCGCGCTCTGGCCGTGCCGGAAACATCTGCATCCAGAACCCCTGGCCGGGCTCGTTTCAGACGATTTGGAAAGACCCTGATCGCTTCGTCCAACAGTACTACGCGCGCTACTGCAAGGACCGAACGAGCCATGACTGGCGCGACTGGCCGTACATGGCCGGCGACGGCGCACTGCAGGCGGCCGACGGCTATTATCGCATCCTGGGTCGAATCGACGACGTCATCAATGTGGCCGGGCATAGGCTCGGCACCAAGGAGATCGAGTCCGCCAGTCTGCTTGTTGAGGAGGTCGCCGAGGCGGCGGTGGTTCCTGCCAGGGACGAAATCAAAGGCAAGGTCCCTGATCTCTACGTATCGCTGAAGCCTGGGCTTGTCCCCAGCGAGGACATCCGCAAGCGAGTGGAAGACTCCGTGATACGTGAGATAGGGGCGATCGCTCGTCCGCGCCGTGTCATGATTGTCCCCGATATGCCAAAGACCCGTTCAGGGAAAATCATGCGCCGCGTTCTCGGAGCGATTTCGAACAACGAGGATGCCGGCGACATCTCGACGCTGGCCAATCCCGAGATCGTCGATGAGATCCGAAAGATGAAATCCTAGTCCGCACTCTTCGCGGCTTGTCCCGCGAAACGCGTCGGACGGAACACGGGGAGGAGCCCATGGCAACAAATGAAATCGTAGAGTGCATTCGGCCGTTGCTGGCAAGGTTCTCCGAGGATGAAGAGGTTGTGCGCCGGTTAGTGGCGACGGACGGAACCTTCGACGCGCTTTGCCACCGATACCGCCGCGTCATTGATCTCCTTAAGGCTTACGAGGCGGAAGCTGATCAAGGAGCGGAAATTGAGCGGCTCAAGCGGCGCCAGGCTGGGTTGGAGGAAGAACTGCTGACGCGCATTGAGGGATATCAGCCGCAGTAATGCCAGCCCCACGGCGCAGTATCGGCAATCCTGGAGAATGGCGCGCCACTCGGAATCGACAGGCGTTTTACTGGCGATCCGGCGCCGTTCCTTTGCTCGCGCATTTACATTGTGCAGAATCGCGCCGCTTCTGAGCCTATTCGTGCAGCGCGGAACGCTTTGGTGAAGCAAAGGAGGATCACAATGAGCTGGTCCTATATCCCGAGATGGAAATTCACTGAGAGCTGCGGAAGGCCGCGTGTGCCCGGAGGGGTCCATATTGGCTGCAGCCATGACGGCCATATGCAGCATCATGCAACTCGACGCGCGTTGCTCAAGGGTGGGCTTGCGATCGTCGGCGGTGCCGGGCTGGCGACAGTTGTCGCCCCCCGCGAGGTATTCGCGCAAGTTCGAGTCTTCCCGCCTCCACCACCGGCGGTGAGCCCGATCGCGGGTCTCATGGATACGCATGTTCACACGGCGCCCGACGTGTTCGGGCGGTCGCTGGACGATGAGGAGGTCGCGACCCTCTATAAAGATCGCGGACTGGAGTCGCTCGTTCTCAAAAATCACGTCGTGCCGACTGCAGACCGGGCTTGGTTCGCGCGCAAGCACGCTGCCGGCCTCAAGGTATTCGGCGGAGTCGTGCTTAATTCACCGGTTGGCGGAATAAATCCGGATGCGGTCAACTGGATGTGGCGCATGCAGGGCGGCTTCGGCCGCGTCGTGTGGTTCCCCACCTTTGATGCTGACAACCATGTCAAGCATTTCAAGGACGCGCCGGAAGGAATCAAGGTGCTCGACGCTGACGGAAAGGTTCTTCCGATAGTGCGCGAGGTGCTCAAAATCTGCGCCCAGCAGAAGCTCGTCGTTCAGACCGGGCATCTATCGCCGAGCGAGGCCCTCGCTGTCATCGAGGCTGGGCGTGATGCCGGCGTGGATCGCATGGTTGTTACCCATGCGCAGTTCGAGGTTGTCAACATGAACTTCGAGCAAATGAAGAAGGCCGCGTCGATGGGCGCGAAGCTCGAACTGTGCGCGATGGGCCCACTGATGGGACCAGAGGCGCATTTGGAATGGATGCGGCACTGGCGGCGAGTTCAGGTCGAGGAGACTGCCACCGCAGTGAAGGAAGTTGGCGCGCACAACTTCATTCTCGCGACCGATCTTGGTCAGACCGGCAATCCGAGCCCCGCCGACGGGCTGCAACTGTTCGTCACCGACCTGATGAAGGTCGGCCTGACTAAAGATCAGATCACGACGATGGGACGCGAGGTGACTGGCAGGCTGCTGATGGGCTGAGTCGCTGTCGTTACCGCTGACTTCGATCTATCCCGGCTGGGAGCTCGGTCAGGGCATGCGCCCGTAGAGGAGTTGCGGCGCCTGAGCTTATTGCGAGGCAATGCATTGAAACGACATTCGCTCCAACTGATTTCTGCTGAAAGGCCTGCGTTGCCGCGGACAAGCAATTGAGCGTCATCTGCGCCGGCTACCTGGTGGCCCGCCACTATGATGGCTGCCGGGCCATGGCACTCCAGAGGGCGGCTGGGCGCGGCTCACCCACGTGCCATAGCCGAAAAGCTGACGGAACCGAGGAACGAGCGATGCGTTGCCTAAACAAAGGCGCGCACGAGAAGGCGGCACGAGAACGTGGCTATCCGCCGGCTGTCCCCGCCAGGATCACCCAGAGTAGCTTTGCTACCGTTCGCGAAATCGACCGACATCGGCGCACCTCAGAGGGAGGTTCCCATGTCAACTGTCATCACGTCAGAACGTACCTTCCAAGAAGCGGCAACTTACGGCGGATTGGTCGATGCCATCGGCGGTGCAGCGACGATCATTCTGGCGATTGTTGGCCTGTCCGGCGTCAGCCAATCCATGTTGGGTGCCATCGCGACGATCGTGTTCGGGGCTGCGCTGCTGATACAGGGAGGCACCATGCTCACCGAGTTCACAAAGCTGATGGCCCCACCTGATGCTACCGCGACGGCCGAAGAGTTCGTGGGCGGCGGCGGCCTCTCGGCTCTGTTCCTTGTGGGAGCAGCCGGTATCGTGCTCGGCGTCCTTTCCCTTGTCGGCATCTCTGCTCAGACGCTGACGGCCGCTGCAGTCATCGCATTCGGGGGCGCGCTGTTGTTGAGCAGCAATTCGGTTTGGCATCTCTACCGAACGAAGCAGGCTTCGTATCGAGCCGGGGCCGCCCGGACGCTCTCGGGGGCCGAGTTCCTCGCCGGTGAAATGGCCTCTGGCTCGGCGGTTCTGCAATGCCTTTCAGGTCTTGCCGCGATCGTTCTTGGCATTCTCGCGGTCACTGGAACAAATTCGAGCGTACTTACACTCGTAGGCCTGCTGGTCCTTGGCGCTACCGTGCTCCTGACCGGCAGCACCCTGAGCGGCGCGGTCATGGGCTTTATGGAGCCGGCCGTCGCGGGTGCAGTAGGAGTTCGGTCGCAACCGACGGGCGCAGCTGAATAGCTGAGGCCAAGGCACGGCTACCCAACGGAGCGGCGCTGGCCGCTCCTCCGGAGGCTTGATGCAGATATCGGCCGTCATTCCCGAATGAACCGTGGCGGCGATTGCCTCATGAGCGGCATCCGGCATTCGTACTGCCGTCTAGCCGACGATCTGGAACGTGTCCGCCGCATGCAACACGGTGCCGTCTCCCAGTGGCGAGAAGCGCGTATGGTGGTTTGGAAAAGCCTTAGCTGCGGTAATTCGGAATCCCTGCCCGGTGTTAGCAGCTAGAACGGGGGACGGCTCAAGGATGCTCAAGAATCCGTCCCGACCGGAGCGATCTTAATGCTGATGTTCAAGGAACGGCGCCCCGCCATCCACACGCTGCGCGGCTGGGCGACTAACGTGCTGCCGGAGGCCGGCGCCATCCGCGAGTGCGAGGAGCCCGGCTGGATGAA
Source organism: Bradyrhizobium sp. NAS80.1 (assembly GCF_001908205.1). GTDB lineage: Bacteria > Pseudomonadota > Alphaproteobacteria > Rhizobiales > Xanthobacteraceae > Bradyrhizobium. The sequence goes on along the minus strand of NZ_LGHL01000090.1, from coordinate 21,901 downwards.
GGACCGCGGCGATCCGCATGCCGCGAGGGCGCCCTGGTCATCGCTCGTCAGGATCCGCCGTTCGGCGCGTCTGCCTCCGAGACGGTGGCTGCGATCGAGAACATGCACGGTTCCGATCGGCTGCACCCGTCCGGAGTGCCCGCCGGAGGCTGGCTGGGGCTCCGTTCGCGCCGCCCGCTCCCCCCCCGATTTAGAGCCCTACGGCATTCTCGCCTTGGGGCTTATCTGTTGCGTACATCACGTCCGTAGCGAAGGCGGCCTGGCTCGCCGGCGACTTCATAACCGTGGTTGCCGCGTGATATCATTTTCTAACCGGCGTTCTGTTGGGTCTCGCGATCCTGGACGTACGTTTTTTTTCTCTTCGATCACGCCGAAGGGGCGGTGCGTCAGGTTAGATCGCGAAGGACGACGTCTGCGTCGGAATCTTCTTTTCTTGAAACTGCGCGCCTTCGGCCGGATACTGGAGTGGAGGTCCATGGCCATCAGCAATCCGAGGAGGACGATCATGGCAATCCAGATCGTGCTGGACCGCAGCGGCGACAGCCATCACCGTTTCGACCCGAACGACGCGCAAGAACTGGCGAAGGCGGAGCAACGCTTTTACGAACTGATAGGAGCTGGCTTCACCGCCGCGGTCAGAACCGGTCCGGGTCAAGTCTCCCAGATCCGCTCGTTCGACCCGAACGCGGAAGAAACCGTGCTCTTTCCCAGGCTGGTCGGCGGCTGATTGGCTGCGCCATGTTGCGCTTTGGGCCATTTCGCTCGAGCGAACGCTCGCGCAAGCAAGCCATAAGGGCCCTGTTCATCAGGCACGGCGCCGAGACCACTCCGGAAGGCCGGTCGCTACTGCTCTTGCGGCACTGGCTGTCGCCGGCGCAACGGGCGCAGTTCGCGGAGAGAGGCTATTTCGAGGTCGTCGGCAGCGACACCGGTACGCAGTACAGGATCTATCCGGGCGCAGCGACGAACGTCTGCGAGGTCGATGATAGGGGCCGCCCGAAGCTTGGGCTTTGTTTCCGGCCGATAGGCGAGTTGCCGATCGGAGATGTCATGCTCTCGCAGAAGATCGCGCTCGAAAACAGGGAGAGCGCCGCGCTCGCGGTGGCCAGAAGATTCGTTCCGAACGGTTTCTTCTTGCGGCGAAGCCGGCTCCTTCGCTGAGCGGCGATGGCACCGCCTCGCCTCCATTGGCCGGCTGCAAGCCAACCCGGCCGATCTACTGCTTGAGCGGGGAAAGCACTTGTCTGCTCGTCAGTTGTCGGAGGTAAGCCGGACGCAGCCGAGACGCTGCCGCACCGACGCTGTTAGCCCGAAGCCGAAGTGCCTCATTGGCGCCAGAAGGTCAGCACTCAAAAGCAACCCGACCTACTCCGGCCTCGCAGCTGGCGAAATCTCGCCAGCGGGCTCTGATTGATAGTCCGACCACAAAATCGTAGCAAATCGCCGTGTCTGGCGTCGAAAGTTTTGAGAAAGCACTGACGGGAAGAGTGCCCCCGGCGACTGCGAAGGTTGGTTTCCGCTTTCGGGTGGGTGACGGGCCAAGGTTCTTTGAATCGCTCAGCAAATGGGATCATGCGGACCGACGGCGGGAGCGCGATAAATGGCTCCGGTCGGAATCAACGCGTCGGCCACCCGAGGGTAGCTGCGCGTGGTATTGCATCACTTTCATGATAAAGGCGCGGGCGAAGAGGCGATCATGGAATCATGCTCGCCTGCCAGATCAACTCACGTCGAGCAGTGCTTGAAGTGAGGATATAAGCACCAACCGCCGACGCCCGACCGTCCTCGTATGAAGTAGCCCCGCGCCTATCAACTCGTAGAGCTTGGTACGACCTAAACCGGTGGCTTCACACGCTTCGTCGATTGTACAGGTCAACCGTTCGGCGAATGGTATTTTCCCTTGTTCTGGAAGCTTCGAACCGGAACGAGCTTGTTCGACTGTTCCGCCTGCGCCCGATCTCGACCTAGAAGCTCCGCCTCTCGACCTCGCCCTGAGAGTTGCTCGTGCAGCCCAGCAACGTCAATGCGAACGCATGAGTGCTGCCGCGCACTCCAGCGTACACCCGCGGTGATTTGAAAGCGTTCGGATTTCGTCTTCGGCGCAAACTTTCTCAGTCGTTGCCGGCGCGATTGTCACGTCCGCATCGCAGCAGGATATTCGTGATGATCTTTCCGTGCGCCACATTAATCCCAGGTCGAGTCGCGGAGGCGCGGCCCGACATTCGCTGATGGTGGCCATCTGAAGTGGAGAGTTCGTTCCGAAGCGACGCAGCACGATAATCCTTGTGCACAATCACCCCTCCGGCGACCCCTTGCCCTCGCAGGCCGACGTGCAGATGATCAAGGCGATCATCGAGATCCCGCAAAGCCGCTCGCTCGCGGCTTGCTGCGCCGAGCTACCCGCTGTCTGCGACGCGACCATTTACCTGTTCTTAGTCGGTAGGAACGTGGTAAGATTGCAACATTCACGGATCGCCAACGAGACGATCCGCCTTTGGTCTTCCTTCAGAGGGAGGAACCAGCATGGAGAAGACAACACCTTCGGTAAATCGTCGCGCCTTTCTCAATACATTAGGCGTGACCGTAGGCGGGACAGGCCTCATCGGCGCCGGCCTGGTCGGCGGCTCACAATTGCTCAAGGCCGCGCAAGATCCTGCCAAGGGGCGGGTTCCCGACACGCCCTTCAAAACCGGCCATATGACGTTCCTGACCGGCGCCGGCGCGGTGCTGGGCGAGCCGTCGATCAAGGGCCACACCATGGCGGCGGAAGAGATCAACGCCCAGGGCGGGCTGCTGGGCAAGCGCAAGATCGAGACCATTACCGCCGATGAAGCCGCCGGCACCGACGCCTGTGTGAAAGAGGTGCGGCGGATGAAACTCGACGCCAAGATCGACATGTTCACCGGCGTCATATCCAGCGGGACCAGCCCGGCGGTTGGCCCAGTTGCCGAGGAACTTGGGCTGCTGACGATCCTGACGGACGGATGCACCGACTTCCTGTTCGACAAGGCGATTCCCAATCCCAAATACGTCTTCCGCATCACCAACATCCAGTCGTCGGACGGGATTACTGCCGCCATCGGCGTGGCGCAGACTTGGCCGCACGTCCGCAAGATCGCCCATATCCATCCGGACTACGCCTACGGCCGCAACGCGTACGAGCATTTCACCCTCGCGCTCGAGCGGCTGGTGCCCGGAACCGAGATCGTCTCGGAAAGCTGGCCGAAGCTTTTCACCACCGACTTCACTGCCCACATCACCAAGATCATGTCGGCGCAGCCCGACCTATTGGTCGCTTCGGTGTGGGGCGGCGACTATGTGGCCTTCTACAAGCAAGCGCTGCGCTACGGCCTGTTTGACAAGATGAAGGTCGCGAGCACGATCGCCTTTGGCGTTGCGCCGCATGCGATCGGCAAGGATCACCCCGAGGGCGTGCTCGCCGGGGTCCACTCCAACTATTACTTCACCTATCCGGGCGGCGACCGCTGGCCGCTGAACAAGAGCTTCGTCCAGCGCTACTTCAAGCGCTGGAACGAGTACCCCAACTTCCAGTCGGAGGGCGCGTATATGGCGCTCTACCTGCTGAAATCCGCCATCGAGCGGGCCAACAAGCTGACCGGTGGCTGGCCCGAGGACGAAGCGATCATCAGCCAGCTCGAGGGCATCGGCATCGATGCGCCATCGGGCTATCTCTACATGCGGCCCGACCACCAGGCCTACAAGGACGCGGTCACCGGGTTCAGCAAGAACCTTCCCGGATACGAGTTCGCGAGCTGGGATCCGGCCCGGATCATCACCATTCCGATCCGGAACATCACCGCACCGCTCGGCTGGCCGAAGCCCGGCACGACTCACAACGAGTCGACCGCGGCGGCGAACTGGATCAAGACCACCTGGCCGAAGGTGGTCGGATGAGCTCGGCGAAGTCGCTTCAGTGAAATCCCGTCGCGTCCTTGCAAACGGACGCGATGGTTCATGTCGGCGATAATTGCACGAAGCTGTGTCACGTGACCCGTGAACCAGCGGTTCGCGAAAGCGGAAGCTTGTGCGGCCCGGACACTCGCGGCGACCTGCGTCAGGATTCAGGGTTGCGTCATAAGCGTCAAGTCGGAGGAGAACCGGGTGGCCTTCCTGACGATTCAAATCCTGAACTCGTTGCTCTACGCCTCGGTGCTCTTCCTCATTGCCGCTGGTCTCAGCCTGATCTTCGGGGTCATGCGGATCATCAACCTCGCGCATGGCAGCCTCTATGCTGTTGGCGCCTACGTCACCGCGTGGCTTGTCGGCCGGGGGATTGCGCTCGGCCTGCCGTCGGGATGGCTGTTCCTCCTGCTGCCCTTCGGAGCGCTGTCGGTGGCGCTCATCGGCATCGTCATAGAACCTTTGTTGCTTCGACCCTTCTATCGCCGCGCCGAGGAATACCAGTTGCTCGTCACCTTCGGCCTGATTCAGATCCTCGAGGATTCGATCCGTCTCATCTGGGGCGGGACGCCTCTCTCTGCGGACGCGCTGATGGACGCGTTGCCGATCATCCATGTCGGCGGTCTGCTCTATCCTGCCTACAATCTGGTAGTGATCGGGATCGGCGTAGTGGCGGCCCTGGCCCTCTGGGTGGCGATCTATCACACTAAGTTCGGTGTCATGTTGCGGGCGACATCCCAGGATCGGCGCATGGCTTCGGCGCTCGGCCTCAATGTGGGCCTCGTCTATGTGATGGCGTTCGGGATCGGCTGCTTCATGGCGGGTCTCGGGGGAGCCATCGTGGTTCCGACCCAGGCGGCCGTGCTTGGCATGGGGATCGATGCGCTGGTCATCGCCTTCGTGGTCGTAGTGATCGGCGGACTAGGCAGCCTGAAGGGAGCCCTGGTCGGGGCCCTGGTCGTGAGCTTCGTGCGTACCGCAGGAATTCAGTTCTTCCCGGAGCTCGAGTTGGCGGTGCTGTACCTCATTGCCGCCCTGGTGCTGCTGGTTCGGCCGACCGGGCTGTTTGGAACCGCGTGATGAAACCCGATCCGAACACGCCGCGCAATCGTTCGTTGCTACGGCTCGCCGCTGCGATGGCGCCGATCCTGCTCCTGTTGATCTTGCTGCCGACCTTCGTCGAGACGTATCAGATCCAGCTCGTGACCTACGGGCTGATCGCGGCGATTGCCGCGCTCGGGTTCAACCTGCTGCTCGGCTACACAGGCCTATTGTCCTTCGGTCATTCCGCCTATTTCGGCATCGGCGCCTACACCGTCGCCTTCGTGGTGCAGCACCTCGGTCCGCATTCCATGGAGTTCTACATCCTGATCGGGATTCCGGTCGTCGCGATCGTGTCGGCGCTGTTCGGCTATATCTGCGTCCGGCACACCCGAATCTTCTTCGGCATACTGACGCTGGCTATTTCACAGGTGGTCTACAGCCTGGTGCTGAAGCTCTATTGGGTGACCGGCGGCAGCGACGGTCTGCGGGTACCCCGTCCGGCTTTGCTGCTGGGCTTGCTCAATTTCTCGGGCCCCCGCGCCTTCCAGCAATTCATCACGTCCTATTACTACTACGTACTGGCCATCTTCGTCGTATGCGTCGTCCTGATGTGGGTGGTCGTGCACTCGCCGTTCGGCAAAGCGCTTCAGGCCATACGAGATAACGAGGTCCGCGCGCGCTTTCTCGGCTTGAGCATCCGCCGGTTCCGCTGGATCTCCTTTCTCGTCTCCGGCACCTTCACCGGGCTCGCGGGCATTCTCTGGGTGCCGCTCAACGGCTTGACGACACCCGATGTCCTTTATTGGACCTTCTCGGGCGAGATCGTGTTCTCAGCGCTGCTCGGCGGCTTTCGCAACTTTACCGGCCCGATCGTCGGCGGCATCGTGTTTACCTATTTGAAGACCTACGCGGTGGCCACGACCGAATACTGGCAACTTCTGCTTGGCGTGGTTCTGGTCACTCTGGTGCTGGTGTTGCCGACGGGCATCGTCGGGGGGCTGTCGATGCTCGGGCTGAGGCTGAGCAAGGGGAGGTCCTGACGTGGCCCTTCTCAAGACAGTTAACCTGAGGAAGCAGTTTGGCGAGACCCGCGCCTGCGACGGCGTCAATTTCGTGGTGAACAAGGGTGAATTCCTGTCCCTGGTGGGATCGAACGGCGCGGGCAAGACCACGCTCGTCAATCTCATCAGCGCACATCTGCAGCCCGACAGTGGTCAAATCCTGTTCGACGATCGCGACATCACCTTTACTACGGTGACCGACCGCATCAAGGCGGGAATTGTCCGCAGCTTCCAGATCGTCAACTTGTTCGACGGACTTTCGGTCTTCGACAATGTCGCTCTGTCGATCTTCTCGCGTGACGGCAAGGCCGTGCAGATGGCGGCCTTGGCCGACCACGACTATGATGTGCGCCGCGAGGCAATCGAAGTGCTGGGCGAGTTCGGCTTGACGAACAAGATCGAGGTTCCCGCGGGGGGCCTTGCGCAGGGCGAGCGCAAGCTTCTCGACGTGGCGGTCGCCTACGCACTGCGTCCCCGGCTGCTGTTTCTCGACGAGCCGACCAGCGGCGTGAGCACCCACGAGAAGGCGCAGATCATGGATACCGTGTCGTCAGTGGTGCGCAGAGGAATGGTGACTGCGGTCGTCATCGAGCACGACATGGACGTGGTGTTTCGCTACTCGGATCGCATCGTGATGATGCATGAGGGCTCCTTCCTCGCCGATGGCACGCCCGACGAGATCCGCGCCAACAAAGGCGTCGCCAGCATTCTGCTTGGCGCGCCGCTGGCAAGTTGAGGCGAGAAAAGCTGATGCTGCTCGAGGTCAAAGGCATCAACACCTATCGAGGCCCCGCCCATATCCTGCACGGCGTGTCGATCAGCGTCGATAAGGACGAGGTTGTGGCCCTGGTCGGACGCAACGGAGCCGGACGCACGACCATCATCGAGAGCGTCACTGGCCTGCTCCCCGTCCGCTCAGGCCAGATCCTCTTTCGCGACGAGGAGATCACCTCGTTGCCGCCGCATCGGCGCGCGAAGCGCGGCATCGGCTACGCGCCGGAGAACTCCGGCATTTTTCCCGAGCTGACGGTCGCCGAGAACCTGATGATCAGCCGCTGGCTCGCGCAAAAAACGGAGCGCGGCGCTGCAGGCGATGGCAATACCGAAGCGCGGGCATTCACCGTATTTCCTGAGGTGCGCCAACTTGTCGACCGACAGGGGCAGAATTTGAGCGGTGGCCAGAAGAAAATGGTGGCGATCGCGAGGGCCATGGCGCTCGCCCCCTATCTCTTGATCCTGGACGAGGCTTTCGAAGGGCTCGCGCCCGCCGTCGTGAAACGTTTCCGCGAGGCGGTCATGACTATCAAGGCCATGGGCATCTCGCTGCTGATCGCCGAATCGAATCTCGTGAGTGCGGCGACGATGGCTGATCGGCTCTACGTGGTCGACCGCGGCGAGATCGTCTTCCATGGCAAGCCGCAGCAGGCGCTCGCCGATGACCAGGTGATGCGCACGCTGCGCGGGTGATGGCCATGTCCGGTTCTTCCAGGCCGCGTCCTATGGTGAAGCCGCTGAGCCTGCTCGCTGCGCTAGCGGCGGCATTGGCGACCGCAACCGTGGGGAGGAGCGGCCATGAGCTGCCAGTGTACCCGTCCTATTATCCGCACGAGATCGCCATCGAAACCATACCGCCTGAGGGCGCTGCACCGCTGCTGCTCGAAAACAAGATTCAAGCCTATCTAGGTCCGCAGCCGCGCTTTTCCGACAACGTGCCGGTCTCGATCCGTGCGGTGGAGTCGCTCGGCAGTTTCGTCATCGTGCTTCGCAATCCCGCCGCGCCAGCGCCCACAGACGCCGCGTCCGCGTGTGCCGCCGTCGAGACGATCGTCGGCGACATCGCCGGAAAGCAAGGCTTTGTATTTCATCCCTATCCGATCACGCCTCTTCACGGCGATTATCTCTATTACGCCGATCTCGCCGAGGCCGCGAAGGCGCGCTTTCTGCGTGCGCACGCCCGGACATCGGCGGCGCCCGCAAATCTGAGGGTCAAGGTCGGCGGCGCGTTGCAACATCTCATTCGTCCCGAATGGATTGCACAGGGTCTCGAATGGGATGTCGCGGTCGAGGAAGTTGACGCGGCGGACCTCGTCGCCTCATCGATGACCTCGGTCAACGGTTGGCTCGGGCCTCCGTGGATGAAGGCGGGGTGGTTTCATGCCGAGCGCATGCTGGCTGATGCGATCGAGGATGGCGAGACCAGGGCTCGCGCTAACGCCATGCTGGGGCGGCTCGAGGCGAGCGATTATCGCGATGCGGTCGAGCGGATAAACTTGCAACGCGACCTCGTGACCACGCTCACCAGCAGTTGTCGCAAGCTCGTCGTTGGATACACGATCAAGCGGCAGTATCTCAGCGTCGAATTCAGCGACGGCATCGAGAATATCGGATTCGATTCCATCGAGGGCCTCAATTCGCCGATGTTCATACGCACGGTGAAGCTCAAGAACTTTCCGTGGAACGGTTGGCTCATGCTGGGGATCGACAAAGCGCCGAACGCAGCCTGGAATCCGATCGCCGGATTTAACGACAGCTTCGGAAGACTGCTTTGGTCGGCGGTCGGCGATCCGGCCCTGGTGCCTGCACCCTATGATTCCGGCTGGATGCTCAATCGCCTCTCGGATGTTCAATCGAATTCCGGCCGGTGAAAAGCGAGGGGAGCCAATGTTTCACGTCCGCTTTGTGTTTGCCTCGCTTGTATGGGCGTTCCTGCTGATCGCAGCCAGCAGCGCGTTCTTCGACACGCTGGCCGCGGAGCTTACCTTCGACCTCAAGGTCGCGCATGGTCGCGTTCCCGACACCATGCGGCGCATCCGCGTCAAACAGGGCGACGTCGTAAGGCTGCAATGGAGCACGGATCAGCCGGTGACCCTGCATTTGCACGGCTATGATATCGAGAAACACGTCGAACCGGGCACCACCACCGATCTCACATTCGCGGCTTATGCGACGGGGCGCTTTCCGGTTCACGTCCACGCGCAAGGGGGGGCGCTCCGACGGTCACACGCACGAGGAAGAACCGCTGGTGAATATCGAGGTTTATCCGCGCTAGACCGTGCGGCAAAGCGGCGTCCAGCCGGCGAGCATATGTTCGGATGTCATTGGTGACCCAGGCTCTCATCGCCTCCCCGCTCCATGGCGGGCCTGAAAGCAACGAAGTCGTATGGTTCGGCCACGCGAAACGCCCCGCTTTCACCTTCGCCGCCGTCGTGGCTGGTGTTTGCTCGCTCGCTGTCCCGGCACATGCCCACGGCTTCGGCCAGCGTTACGACCTGCCCCTGCCGCTGTCGCTTTATCTGTTCGGCGCGGCGGCCGCCGTCGTCCTGTCGTTCGTCATCGTCGGGCTACCTGCCCGCCATGCGCCAGGCGCGAGTGGCTACCCGCGCATTGATCTCCTGGCGAGCCCACTGCGCCGGCAGATCGCGCGCGCGCTTGGGACCTTTCTCAAGGTCTTCTCGATCGGCCTGTTGGTCTTGACCGTGATCGCCGGGTCTTACGGAAGCCAGAACCCGTATCAGAACATCGCACCGACGCTTGTGTGGATCATCTGGTGGGTGGGGCTCGCGGTGTTCTCGGCTCTCTTCGGAGACCTGTGGGCATTGATCAATCCATGGCATTCTCTTTTCGACTGCGCCGATCGGCTCTACCGGAGCAGCGGCGGCCGCGCTTTGGGCTTGCACCGGCCCTATCCCAAGGCGCTCGCAGTCTGGCCGGCATTCGCATTGCTGCTTGCCGTTTCCTGGACGGAGCTCGTGTTTCCGAGCCCGGCGGTGCCAGTCAACATCGCCTGGTTGGCTCTATTCTATTCGCTGATCACCTGGGCCGGCATGGCCGTGTTCGGCAGCGAGGCCTGGGTCAAACATGGCGAGGTCTTCAGCGTGTTCTTCGGCGTATTTGCTCGCTTTGCGCCGACCGAACCGAGCACCCGCGACCTTTCCGGCGAACATGGATTGGCGCTGAGGCCCTTCGGAGCGGGTCTGCTCGCCACCGAGCCGGCCTCCACCTCGATGGTCGCCTTCGTCCTGCTCGTGTTGTCGAGTGTTCTCTACGACGGATTGCTGAGCACGCCGGAATGGGCGGAGGTCGAGCGCCAACTCCTCGGTGTGCTGCCCAGTCTTGGGGAAGTTGATTCCATCATCGTCAGGACGATCGGTCTCGTCGCGTTCTGGGCTTTGTTCTTCGGCGCCTATGTGGCCGTAAGCGCGATCATGAGCATGGTGGCAGCCTTCCACTCGCCTTGGGAAATAGCGCGGAATTTTGCCTTCACTCTGGTCCCGATCGCCATCGCCTATCACCTCGCGCATTACCTCGTGTACCTGCTGACCCAGGGACAGTACATCGTGCCGCTCGCATCCGATCCATTCGGATATGGCTGGAATCTCTTTGGCACCGCGGGATACCGCGTCGACATCGCCGTTGTCGGCGCGCGGTTTGCCTGGTATGCCGCGGTGACGTCGATCGTGCTTGGCCACATCGCCGCCGTCTATCTCGCTGATGTGAGGGCACGTCAGATCCTCGAATCGCGGGGCGCTGCGCTGCGCTCGCAGGTGCCGTTGACAGCGCTGATGGTGGTCTACACGTTCGTAAGTTTGTCGATTCTCGCCGAGCCGATCGTCGAGCGCCGCACTCCCGCGCAACCGACCGCAACGCTACCCGAGGCCCTGACCATCCCCGAAGACGCGCTCATTCCCGAGCTTGGGACCGGCCGGTTGCAGCCGGTTGGGGCGGGCCGATCCGCCACCTTGAAATTGACCTATCGCGTGCTCGGCTCGGCATTTCATGACGGGACGCGCGCGACCTTCGCGGACCTGCTCTATGCCTACATGTTCGCCTATCGCTGGTCCGCCCCCGGGGAAGCGCATTCACATTACGACCCCGTAATCGCGGCAGCGACCGCCCCGCTGCGGCAGCGACTCGCGGGCGTGCGGGTCGCTGGCGTCGATCCGGCGTCGAAGTCGTTCCGGGTCGGCGACGTCAATTTCGTCCGCGAGCTGTTCGTGGTCGACGTCTACGCCAATATTCCGCCGGAGGATCCCGAGCAGGACGCGGTCTTCGCACCGCCGTGGAGTACTCTACCCTGGCATTTGCTCGTGCTGATGGAAGAGGCAGCCAGCCGCGGCTGGGCCGCATTCTCGCAAGCCGAAGCTGCGCGCCGCGGCGTCGAATGGCTCGATCTCGTGCGTTCCGATACACTGAAGGCGCGGCTCGCGACGCTCACCGATCAATTCGAACAGGAGGGGTTTCGTCCCGAAATCCTGCGATCGCAGGTAAGCGCCGAGGAGGCGCGCAAGCGCTGGGCAGCGATGGCGGCGTTCTACCGAGACCACGGGCATTTTCTGGTGACCAACGGTCCCTATCAGCTCAAGAGTTGGACGGGCGACAGCGCAACGCTCAAGGCATTCCGGGATCTCAGCTACCCCTTGGGAGTGGGTTCTTACGACGCCTACGCCATTCCGCGCCGGAGCTACGTCACCAAAGTCGAGCGCGACAGCGACAGACTGCGGGTCTCCGCCGATATTGAAATTCTCGTGAGGTTCATGCGCGAATACCGCATCCTGCGCCGACCGATGCAGTCGGTTGACGCCGTCCTCCTCAAGCGTGCTGCCCCCGAATGCCGCTACGCGGTGCTGAATGCGGACGGTCGGGTCGTGTTGACGGGCGCCGCTCGTCTGGGGGAGGACCTGACATTCCGGATCGAGTTTGACGGCAAGCTGCCGCCCGGCCAGTACGACGTCATGGTCGAGATCATTGTCAACGGCGACGCGATGATTGCGCAGATCGAGCGAATCCCGGTGGTGATCGGCGGCCGCCCTGCTTCGCCCTCGCATTGACTGCTATGGTATCGGCGCCAGCGCTGCGGCGGCTCGCCCAATTGTCCGCAAGATTTATCACCCTGAAGATGTGTATATGGTTGCGCGGTGATTTGAACCTGTGAGTCGCTATTTCCACCAACTGTTAGCAGCGGCGACCGTTTGAAAGTGCACGGCAATGACATGGGAAGCGGTTATCAACTGTGCCAAATCCTGCTCGTAAGCAGCGCGCAGATGCGACCTCACGTGATCGGAGGGGCTGTGTGAGCTTCGCGCCCCGTTCCTCAGGACCGCGCGGTTCTGGGTGTTCGCGTTCAAAAAGTAGCTCCAGGACCAACTGCCCAACGCGGCAATTGAGAATTAATGCGACGGAAAATGTCCGCCGCATCCTTAGTATGTATGAGCAATCGCTTCACCGTTGAATCGATTGAAACAGCCTGTTGAACCAACCGTTCAGTTTACGTCTCTAGCTGCTTGCCGATCGGGAGCGCCCGGATGCGTTTTCCCGTCGCGGCAAAGATGGCGTTGATCAAGGCGGGCGCGAAGGGCGGCACGCCGGGTTCGCCGACGCCGCTGGGCGGCGTGTCGGGTCCGGGCGGCACGATGTGGACATTGGTCACCAGCGGCGCCTCGTCGATCCGGAGCAGCGGGAAATCGTCGAGGTTCTTCTGCTGTACCTTGCCGTCCTTGAAGGTGATCTCGCCGTATTTGGCGAGGCTGAGCCCCATGATGGCCGCGCCCTCAATCTGGGACTGGATGCGCTCCGGGTTGACATAAGTTCCGCAATCGATGGCGGTGTCGACCTGCGGCACCGTCAGCTTGCCCTTCTCGTCGACGGCGACCTCGACGATGGTCGCGATATAGCTGACAAAGCTGCGATGGACCGCGATCCCGAGCCCATGTCCTTTGGGCACTGACCGGCCCCAGCCGCCCTTATCCGCCACCAGCTCGACCACGCGCCGCAGCCGTGCCGTGTCGATCGGATAGCTGGAATAGGGCTCGCCATAATTCCAGGGATCCTTCACCGACGACAGGTCGACAATCCGCGGTGAGCCGATCAGCTCGAGCAGCATCTCCTTCTGGTCGCGGTTGGTGACGTGTGCGAGCTCGCCGACCATGGATTGCACCGCAAAGGCGCGCGGAATGTTGGACACCGAGCGGAACCAGCCGATGCGGGTGTGCGCAGCCGCTTCCGGGTTCTCGCACTGGATATTGGCGATTTCGAACGGCATGTCGATCAGGCCCATACCGAGCTCGAAGGGCGCCTGATGGACCGTACCGGCCGCAAACGTCGAGGCGATGCTGGGCGCGACGCTGCGGTGGCGCCAGGCGATCACCTTACCGTTCTTGTCGAGGCCCGCCTCGATCCGCTCCACCGAGACCGTGTGCAGGAAGTCGTGCCGGACGTCGTCCTCGCGCGTCCATTGCACCTTCACCGGCGCGTTGAGCTCTTTGGAGAGCAGGGCCGCCTCCAGCGCGAAATCGCATTTCGACTTGCGGCCGAAGCCGCCGCCGAGCAGCGTCATGTTGATGGTGACGTTATCCTCCGGGATGCCGAGCGTCTTGGCGACGTCCTCCCGCGTGCCGCCGGGGCTCTGCACCGGCGCCCAGATCTCCGCCCTGTCGCCCTTGACGTCGGCGACCGCAGCCGGCGGCTCCATACTGACATGGGCGAGATGTGGCAGATAGTATTCACCGACGATCACCCTGTCGGCGCTCTTCAGGGCAGCGTCGACGTCGCCTTCCTTGCGCACGACAAGCCCCGGTTTGCGTGCGGCGTCTTCGAGCATAGCTCGATAGGCGACCGAGTCGTATTTGCCGTTGGCGCCGTCGTCCCAGGTGACCTTCAGCGCATCGCGGCCCTTGATCGCGGCGCCCGTGTTGCGGGCGATCACGGCCACACCGCCCAGCGGCTGGAATTTTGACGGCCACGGCCATCCCTTGACCTCCATGACCTTCTCGACGCCGGAGACCTTCATGGCATCAGCCGAATCAAACGATCCCAGCTTGCCGCCGGTCACGGGCGGACGGGCGATGACAGCGTATTTCATGCCGGGCAGGCGGACGTCGGCGCCGTAGCCGGCCTTGCCGGTGGTGATGTCGTGCAGATCGACGATGCCGATCTCGCCCTTGCCGAGATAGCGGAAGTTCTTCGGGTCCTTCAGCTTCAGGCTGTCGATGGCCGGCACCTGTTCCTTGCCCGCATCAGCGGCAAGATCGCCAAATCCGATCCTCCGTCCGCTCGCGTCGTGAAGCACCTCGTGATTGACCGCTTTCACTTCAGTGACCGGAACGCCCCAGCGTTTGGCCGCGGCCTGTTCCAGCATGGTGCGCGCCGAGGCGCCGATTTGGCGCATCGGCAGCAGGTAATGCCGCGTGCTGCGCGAGCCGTCGGTGTCCTGGTTGCCATATTTGACCTCATCGCCATGGGCCTGCTGGACGCGAACACGCGACCAGTCGGCATCCATTTCCTCGGCAACGATCAGAGGCAGGCTGGTGCGGACGCCGGTGCCCATCTCCGCACGATGCGCGACGATGGTGACGATGCCGTCGGGGGCGATGGCCACGAACACGCGCGGATCGACCACGGTGCCGTGCGGCATCTTGTCGGCGCCGGTCTGGTAGGCCGCGAAGGCTGGGCGGCTCATGACGGGCGCGGCGAGCACGAAGCCGCCGGCGATTCCGAGGGCTTTCAGCATGCTGCGGCGTGAGACCTTCTCAACCTTGATCGGTCGGACGAATTGCTCAAAGCCACGGAGCTTTCTGGGGTTGGCAAGGATGTTCATGGTCACACCCCCATTGAAGCGAGATGAATGGCGTTTTCGATGCGCTGGTAGCAGCCACAGCGGCAGAGGTTGCCCGACATCGCCTCGCGGATCTGGTCATGCGAGGGTTTCGGGTTTTCCATCAGGAGCGCCGCGGCCTGCATAATTTGGCCGACCTGGCAGAAACCGCATTGCGGCACATTGAGCTGGCGCCAGGCTTTCTGCACCGGATGGTCGCCGGTTGCGTGGAGGCCTTCGATGGTGGTGACCTCGCGGCCGACCACGTCGGAAACCGAGGTGATGCAGGCGCGCGCCGCCTCCTTGTCGACGATGACGGTACATGCGCCGCACAGCGCCACGCCGCAACCATACTTGGTGCCGGTCAGGCCGGCCTCATCACGGAGGAACCAGAGCAGGGAAAGATTCGGGTCGCCATCCCAGCTGTGTTCCTGGCCATTAATCTTCAATTTGATCATGATCGTTTCTCGCTCTTCTTAAGCCTCTGATGTCTGGTCCGGGCGCAAGCTGGACACGCTTCCATTTGCCTGCATCCAACGCATTGACTCATTGCATTCTCAGAGCATGATCTTTTCGGAAAACCGGCACGTTGCACCAGAGCGGCTCTCGGGGGGCCTGATCATGTGCAAAATCGTGTCAGCCCGCCTGACAGTCCTTGCACGACCTGTTCAATTGATTGTCTTTCGCAAGCCTCCCGCTTCTACTGTTCTTGGTTGTTGAGCAGGGACCTTCGTAAATGATGTTATCAGAAATCACCGTAGAGCTAAAAGTTATTCTTGCATTTTTTGTTTGTCGAAAGCGGTGACGTGCCAGCGGTGGTGTCGAGAAAAAAGCTCACTCGGTGACTCTGGATTCAGCCCGCCCGACGTCAGCGTATCGACCAATCTCGGCGGCTGGCTCAAGGCTATTCGCCCACGAGGCGATGGCCAACACCTTCAAGGAGGAACGGATTCCGTCGACCTTCGATTGGGAACTCTCGCCGAAGGGCCGGCACATCGAGCTAGGCATCGCCGAGATGAACCCGGTTATCCTGATCACGGCGTGCGGACGGTTGCAATGTGAGGCGCGTATCAGTTCTGCGTGACGCCGACGTGACCCGAAAAGGCCGAAGCGACCGTCACGACGCCGTCCTTGAGCTTCAGCCCGAGCGCCGCAAGCGGACGCGGAGCCGGCCCACCGATCACCTCGGCGGCGTTTCTGGGATCGAAGATGGAGGCATGGCAGGAGCAGACGAACGCGTTGCGCTCCTTCGACCACATGTTCACCGGGCAGCCCTGGTGCGGGCAGATCGCCGAATAGGCAACGACGCCGTCTGCGGCGCGCGTCCGCGTCTCATCGCTCAGTGCGGCGGGGTCGAACCTCGCCAGGATCACCAGATTGAGGCGGCTGTCGCTGCGCACCGTGCCGTCCGGAGCCATCGGGTAGGCCTGCACCTGCGGGCCGCCGAGTGCAAGGTCCTCGGCCCGCACCACTTGTCCATTCTTCGGACCGGTCAGAAACACGAAGCGATCGTCCGGCGCCGGGGGCTTGGTAGCCTCCCCCTCTTCGGCCGCGCGCGCGGGACCGGCCAGCATCAGCAGCGGCGCAAGCGCCAGCCCGAGGATCGTTCGACGCTTGTAGCAACGACAGTGCAGCCAGTCATCGCACGGCATGTGGTCCGCTCCTTCCATTATTCGGTTCCATTGACGTTCGCGATCAGGCGCAGCGACACCATTGCGAACTCGTCGGGGCCATGGATGTAGCCGACCCTGAAGTAGCCGTTGATCGGGTGTCTGCCGGGCTTTGTGGCCCGCACGCCGATTGCGAAGTCGAGTCCGCCCTCCTGAATGGTGCCTCGCACCACGCGACGCTCGAACGCCACCCCATCGTCAAACGACGAGAGCTCGATCACGCGATTGTTGTAGGCGTGGAGAACGCGGTAACCTTGGCGAATGCGCAATGTGGCGTGCAGCACGGCCGGCTCGCCGACCTTGGCGGACACGTCGGTCACCTCGACCACGTAGGCGGGCGATTCATCGGTCCGCGCCTGTTCGAACCCCAGCGAGGCTGGAGAGCTCGCCAGCACGGCGACAGCCAAGGCAGAGAAGCAGATCAGCATCGGTCCTGCTCGAGGATGTTGCATCGTTAGAATCCTCACGGGTGCGGTTGCTTAACAAGACAAACGAAACCCGGCCGGCCGAGGAACCGGCCGCCATTGCTGGCGGCCGGTTGCGAACAAAGATGAATCACCTGGAGACGGCGAAGACCCAAACGACGCCGCCCTGCGGCACATCCTTCTGCCAACCTACGAGCTCGCTCATCAGTTCCTGCTGGAAGGCCGCGTCGACCCCGTAGCCGGACTGCACCGCCACATATTGCACGCCGTTGATCTCGTAGGTCGAAGGCGGCGCCATGATCCCGGAGTTGGTCTTGAAGTGCCAAAGCTGCTCGCCGGTCTTGGCATCATAGGCGCGGAACTCACGGTCGTTGGTGCCGCCCGTGAAGAGCAGGCCGCCGCCGGTGGTAAGTATCGAGCCCCACATCATCGAGGCAGGATAAAGGTTGCGCCAGACCCGCTTGCCGCTGTCGACGTCGTACGCCTGGAGCTGGCCGTAGAAGCTCGCCTTCGTGTCGACCGTGAAGTGAAAATCCGGAATGGCAACGCCCGTCCACC
Source organism: Bradyrhizobium sp. NAS80.1 (assembly GCF_001908205.1). GTDB lineage: Bacteria > Pseudomonadota > Alphaproteobacteria > Rhizobiales > Xanthobacteraceae > Bradyrhizobium. Next base: position 4,632 of record NZ_LGHL01000090.1, on the reverse strand, counting down.
ACTGTCCGGGAACGCGCTCCTCAACCTTGCCTTCCAGGTTGTTGCAGTGGTTCTCGTTGGACGGAATGTAGACCATTCCGGTCTTCGGGTTATAGGCGTCGTACGGCCAGTCCTTGCCACCCCACAGGCCGGGGCAGAACTGGGCCGCCTTGCCGGTGCCCGGCTTGTGGGCCACGTCGACCTCAGGCCGCCCGGTCTTCGGGTCGATGCTCTTGAAGACGTTCTGCGGCACGTAGGCCTGGGCGTTGATGTAGGAGATCCCGCCGTCCGGATTGCGCTTGAACCAGTACAGGTAGCCGTTGCGCGCCGTCTTCAGCAGCCCCTTGGTGGTGGCGCCGTCCTTCTGGAAATCCACCAGCATCGGGGCATTCATCTCGTCCCAGTCCCACGACTCGTTCTGATGGTACTGGAAATAGCTTTTGATCTTGCCCGTATCGCCATCGAGGGCGAGCGTGGAGGAGGTGTACAGGTTGTCGCCCGGCCGCTGATCGCCGAACCATGGCGAGGCGTTGCCGGTCCCCCAATAGACCGTGTTGGACTCGGCATCATAGTTGCCGGTCTGCCAGGTGGAGGCACCGCCGGTCTTCCAGGTGTCGGGCTTCTGCCAGGTATCGCTTCCCGGTTCGCCGGGTGCCGGAACCGTGTAGGTCTTCCACACCGGCTTGCCGGACTCGGCGTCGAATGCCTGGACGAAACCGCGCACCCCGAACTCCCCGCCCGCCACTCCGACCAGAATCTTGCCCTTCACGACCAGGGGCGCCGCGGTCATGTAGTAGCCGGTCTTCCAATCCTCGACCTTCGCCTGCCAGGCCACCTTGCCGGTTTTGGCGTCGAGCGCGACCAGTACTGCATCGAGCCCGGCGTGATAGACCTTGTCGCCGTACAGCGCCACGCCACGGTTGGTGTTGTGCAGGGCGCTGAACCCTTCGGGAAGCTTGGGCTTGTAGCGCCAGAGCAGATCGCCCGTGGCGGCATCCAGGGCGATCACCTGACTGTACGGCGTCGAGATGAACATCACTCCGTTGTTCACGATCGGCGGCGCTTCGTGCCCCGAATCCACACCAGTGGAGAAGCTCCACACCGGCACCATCGACCTCACGTTGCTGGTGTTGATCTGATCGAGCGAGCTGTAACTCCATCCCTTGTAGCTGCCGCGCGTCATCAGCCAATTTCCTGGCTCGGGATTTTCCAGCCGGGCTGCGGTCACCGGACTGTAATTCTCGATCGGACCGGCGACGACAGCGGTTGAAACAAGGGTCGTGAACACGACAACGGTCGACAAAAGCCATTGCTTTCTGCTCATGGACGTTATCTCCCTGTACGTTTTCTCTTCACCCTATGGTGAGTGGTGCGATCGTCTGGGGCACGGGAATCCGATGCGACCGCGCCCCATCACCCTGGTTGTTGAGCACCTACCTTTCCAACGAATGTTGCTGCTACGGTGAGTGGCCCTATAGTGCCGCCAGACGCCGGAGCGCGGCCCGAACACAACTAGCGCGGTTTCCCAGGGGGGATTGAACTCGGAGTTGCGACAAAAGCACTTAAGATTGTCTTTGTCGCCCTGCTCGGCCTTCAGGCAGCCGACCATGGAACAGCCGGCGTCAGAACAAACCCCAGCGTGAAGAGCGAACGCCGCGTGCGGTCCGGATACTGCATACTGTCCACCACCGCGCGGCGTGGTACCGCGTTAGCGCGTTTATAAGTATAACACACATATTGAGTTGAGGGCCGCGAGCGGCAAAAAAAAAGACGAAGGAATTCGCGTGTTCTGAATCCTTTTTTCCAGCTCGTTTTCGCCAAGACGCACGTCGTCCCAAAACCCGAAAAAATATTTCGCGTCCGGTATTTGGCTCGTCCGCTGCCTCCGCGCATGGCCACCAATCGGTCGGCGATTTTTGGGACCGGCCATTGCGGGGCACGCTCCGCCGTCTTGTCCTGAACCGATATACCCAGGTCACGGCATCGACCGCGCTCGCGAACTCTAGCAGAAGACCGTCGCCGGTAGTCTTGACGATGCGGCCTTTGTGCTCCGCAATGGCGGGATCGACGATTTCGCGACGGATCGTCTTCAGACCGACAAGCGTGCCGATTTCGTTGGCTCCCATCAGCCGTGACCCACAGCCAGTTGCCGAAGTCACTGGCGAGTTTATCGCTTTGTGAGGCTTCCCCCACACAATTGTACGACAGCCGCACCTACGGCTCGGAACATTTGCGTTCAGCGATGCAAAAAGACTTTTTCGACGGCATCGGCCAACAACAGACATCCTTGACGCGAGCTATTCAATCACCCTCCGCCCGCTGGAAGGGGCGCTCACCACCTTTCGGTCCTGCTACCGCGGCATCCACGGCTCAGATAGAATGGCGACGACTAAGGAGGGTGACGTGCGAGCTTCGATTTGTTTGGCAATATGGTTCACAATCGGTGCGACCGCGGTTGCATTCGCTCAGAGCAGCCCCGCACGGATCGAAAATCCCAAGGTGCAGGGAAATAATGTCGATCGCTGCGCAGATATAGATGGGTCGAACGATTGCTCGGCGCGCGGCCAGTCGAAAGCTGCCACTGAGATATGCATCGCGTATGGCTACGCTGATCAAGTGGATTCACATTGGCATGCATCGTCAGGTGTGGCCACACATTACATTTCACAATACGACATGCACGCTGGAGAGGTGACGGGTCGCTGGGAATCGCGGCCCAGCGATGGCGTGTTTGACTGGGTCGTCTGCAAGAAATAGGAGTGGTCTACGGTCTGAATGGAAAATGATGTGCCGCTCTCGCTCATGCGCTCGAAGTGCCACCTTAGCCGGATTACGGCGATCATCGATACACACCATGCCTGTGGCGTCGCTTTGGTGTTCACGTAGCGCCAGAGTGACCGCTTTGGGTCCCCCTAGCCGAAATCGAAATCACCAGAGCCAAAGACCGCTACCGAGTACAAAGCAGACTCTCACAGGCGAAAATAAGCATGCCTTCCGGCGAATTTTTCTCCCCCGGGAAGCGGCGAAAAGCATGCTTGGGCGGGGAACGGTCGCTCCTCTCACTTCGCATCGAGCAACAGTTTTGGTACTTCCGACTATGCGGGCCGCGGATGCGTCCCGCTTCGGCTGGCATCACACGGGTGACGTCGGCTACAAGGACGAACAAGGGTTCGTGTACATCGTCGACCGCAAGAAGGACATGATCATCTCGGGAGGCTTCAACGTCTACCCGAGCGAGGTCCCCTTGATGGGATCGCCTGGATAAGCATGCAGGATTTGCTCGCGAATTTCTTTGGTGATCCTGTTGCGGCTATTCCATCTTCCAGTTGTCATTTGGCGTCTCCTTATGCGAAGCAAATATGCGGCATCGGACGAGTTGGAGCTAGTGGGCGGGACTGCTGATCGCCCTGCGCTCGCGATCAGCCCATGCTCCCCGGCATGAAGCAGCGCGCCTTCGGGTGGCCATTTAGGTAGTAAGGCCAGACCATCGTACGGCCAGCGCGGTTCGGTCCATCCACGACAGCGTCGTTCGGAATATCAACCCACTCGCCATCAATGCGTACGCGATAGTGACCATCCTTAGTGTCCCAATCGGCGTCATCAACGCGCTTCGCATCGCTGCCATCGCAGCAGGGCCCTTTGCCGCTTTGCAAGCTCTCATACCAACTGTTCAACTCGGGGTGCTGATAATCGTGGGCACGGGCGTGACCGATTGTAGAAGTCGGCGGCATGACAGTGAATACAACAAGCGTTGCATGCCAAATGTGATTGTTCATCTCACACCCAATCCCGGAATCTCTCTGTGCAGTCAGGAAAGTCATCGATCCGCATCAACATGCGAAGCCTTCGCGGCTCGCCGCTGGTAGTCGTCGGCAATGGCCTTAAGTTGCCCCGCAATCGCTGAGTCGGTCATGGTTTTGGCGGCGCGGAGCAAAGTCTGTGCTGTCTCTAAATATTCCTTGCCTCGTTGTGAGATCTGGACCGTCATAAGGCCCTCGCGCGGTTCTCGGGCAGCTGGTCGAAGGCGATTTGGAGCCAGCCCACGCAATCGCGGTCACTTTTCCTGCGAGTTCTGAAGTGATCGACACACTTCTTGAACAAAGCGGAGTTCGCCACGAGTAGGGGCGGACGAGACCAAACTTGCCATCACAAACTGCGCATCGCGCGGCACTGCCAGATCTAAGACTTTCGGGGCAGTCGGGCATTGGAGTCTCCTCTTGGTACTATCCTCGCTGTTCCACGATCGTCCTCTTTTTCACCGCTTCATGAGCCTGTGCGCTTTTCCAAACGCATGCAGCCTAAGACGATCGCGATCAGCGGCTCAATTGAACGTAGGTAAACGTCGGGCATTCAAAGGTTTATGGCGCTCGCCCCTAAAGCCGACCGCTTCCGCAACGGGTCAATCGCGTCGTTTAGGCCGCCGGTTGATTACCGCCGGTCTACCCCCGAAGAGCAGACATTCGTGGCGTCCAAAGGCATGTCGCGGATGGGCCCATGTGTGGACGGCTCCTGGTTGGCAAGGAGAATCTTCAGTTTGCGGCGTTGGTCGGAGCGGCCATGTGTTCGGCCTGTTTGCGCGGTTCACTTGACCGCTGGCCATAATGCCCTCCGCGGATCAGGTCCCGATCAAAAGCACGCATTCGAAGATGCCAT
>NZ_LGHL01000009.1 GCF_001908205.1 Bradyrhizobium sp. NAS80.1 | reverse complement strand
CGCCGGCAATCGACGATGTCGCCCCGGAACCCTCGCATTCTACCTGACCAAACTTGCACGATTGGGTGGCTATCTGGCCAGGGCCGGCGATCCGCCACCCGGAAATATTGCCATCTGGCGTGGCCTTTCCAGATTAACCGATATCGAACTCGGCGCCGAAATCGGAGCGGCTGGAAATGTGGGTAATTGAAAGTCGGCAACCAGGGCATCGAGCGCGGTCTGCTCGTCGGCCATCCGCTTCTCGATGAACTCGCGCTCGAGGCCGGACAATTCCGTTCGAAGCAGTCCTCGATAACGGTGGATGTTGTTGCGGTGGGTACGGATACGGGCCAAGTTCGCTTCGAACATCGTTTCCATCCTGACGCTCTTTGTGATTCTTTTGGATTACTCTCTTTCAAGCCGCCGCACGCCGCTCGGTCGAGCGCAGCCGCATGGGCTTGCCGCCAGGGGGTGGCCGGGGGCCGCCATGCAGCGCGCACAGCGCCTCAAGGATATCGTCAATGGTGACCGGCGCCCGCAGCGAGGGGCACGACGCAATGGCCGACGCATCAGAGGCCCACGAAGCCAGGATGGCCCGCTTCTCGCCGAGGTTCAGGCCGGTATGTGAGACCACGTCCCGCGGGTGTTCGAATTTGGTGCCGGATGAAGTAGGTACTCAAAATCGAATACATTGTCGTCGATGGCGGTCGTCGGCCGCATGGATGCCTCCATTTCAAAGACGATTTGAGGGAAGGCCGCGCGGGAAATCCCGCGCGGCCGAGATCAACCCTGTCCGCCGGCTCCGATAATCAGGCGGCCTTGGCTTCGATCTGCGTCACGTTGCTCGGGGCGGCGCCGTTGATCTCGATGCGGCGCGGCTTCATCGCCTCGGGGATCTCACGCACCAGATCGATGGCGAGCAGGCCGTTCTCGAAGCGGGCGCCCTTGACCTCGACGTGGTCGGCCAGCGTGAACTGACGCTTGAAGTTGCGAGCCGAGATGCCGCGATGCAGGAAGGTCTTGCCTTCTTTCTCGGCCTTCTGGCCTTCGAGCGTCAGGACGTTGTGCTCGACCGTCAGCGCGACCTCGTCCGGCGTGAAGCCGGCGAGCGCCACGGAGATCTGAAAGCGGTTCTCGTCGAGACGTTCGATGTTGTAGGGGGGATAGGTCTCTTCGGCGGTTCGCTGGACCTCGTCGAGAACGTCGAACAGGCGGTCGAACCCGATGGTCGACCTCCAGAGGGGAGTCCAATCATACCTCATATCCAAGTCCTCCTAAGAGCAAGATGGGTACGAGCGGGCTCCGGACACCGTCCGGCGCCCGACTCAAGTCGCGGGACCCCGAAGGCGTCCCGGCCGCCGCAATGGCGACGTCGAAAAAATTTGGAAGATCGAAAAAAGTTTCAAGACCCCGACGCGATTTTTTTTGGCAGGAAATCGCGACGGTTAATCCGGTCTTGCCGGCCTACTCCCGCGCGCGACGCATTGCCGCCGTCAGCCGCTCCTTCTCGCTCTCCCATCGGGCGTCCTCGGCCTCGACCCGCTTCTCAATCGCAGCCCCTTTTCGCCTCAAGAGATTCCGCCCGCTCTTCGTGCTCCTTCCGCGCCTTGTCGAGCGCCGCCTGCGCTCTTGCGATCGCTGTTTCGCGCTTGGCGCGCTCGTTCTCTCTCGTCGCCTCTTCCCTGCGACGCTCCCCTCCATTTATTCCACGGTGCCAAAGAGTTGTCTGGCACCTTGCTACCCCGGTCTCGCCGACGGGCAAGGGTTCAAGAGCGGCGCTTCGCTGCTCTGAACTCCAAACCCGAAGGAATAGAGACATGACCAGCGCAGCCGACAGCAATCCCCGCATCTATGTTGCCTGCCTTGCCGCTTACAATAACGGCTATCTGCATGGTGCCTGGATCGACGCGGATCAGGACGCCGACGAAATCAGGGACGAGATTTCCGCCATGCTCGCGCGTTCGCCGATCAAGGGTGCAGAAGAATATGCCATCCATGACTATGAGGGCTTTGAAGGCGTCACTATCAGGGAATTTGCCAGCATCGAGAGTGTGGCGCGGATGGGTGCTTTCATTGCCGCGCACGGCGCACTAGGCGCGGGCTTGCTGGAGCAGTTTGTCGGCGACATCGACCAAGCCGAAACCGCTCTGCAAGACTGCTATCACGGACAGCACGCCAGCCTTGCCGACTACATGGAGAAACTGACCGCCGAGAGCGTCACAATCCCGAAGCCTTGCGCTATTATATTGATTGGGAGGCAATGGCGCGTGACGCCGAGATGAACGGCGAGTTCTTCACGATAGAGATCGCGCACAATGAAGTGCACGTTTTTTCCAGCCGATAAGACTTGAGGTGCTTTGCCTGCGTCGCGGGCAAAGCAGCGTTGGCTTCTCAGCGACGAGGCGATAGCAGTCATCGGCCTGCGAACTGTTAAATCCGTTCGCCCGCCAGTCGACGTGCGAGCATCTCGACAAAGAGACGGGTCCGGGCCGGAGTCCCGACGCTGTTCGGCCAGACGGCGCTCACTTGAATTGGCGGCGGCTCGTATTCGGGGAGCAGAATTTCAAGCCGGCCTGCGTCAATGTCCGGGCGTACCTGCCACAACGGGGCGAGCCCGATCCCCGCACCATAGAGCACTGCCGCGTTCGCGGCGGCGGCGTCGTTGCAGCGCAGGCTACCCTTTACGGCCGTCCGAGTAACCGCGCCATCCCTCGTCAAAGGCCAAGCGTCGCCCTCAGGCCCGAAGGTGCGAACGACGCAGAGATGCGCCGAGAGGTCATCGGGCTTGCGTGGATACCCATGGCGCGAAACATAGGTTGGCGCCGCAACGACGACCCGGCGAAGCTGCCCGACCTTCCTCGACTTAAGACTTGCAGCGCCGAGATTCCCAATCCTGATCGCGACGTCGAGCCGATCTTCGATCAAGTCCGACTGGGCGTCCGTTAACGCAAGCTCGATCTCGACATCTGGAAACTTATGCAGAAACGCGACGACGGACGGCACGACGAAATTCGGGGCGAACAGCACGGAAGCTCCGATCCTGAAAAGGCCGGTCACCCGCGCGGTTTCTCGCCTCGCTTCGGCGCGAGCGTCGGCAATGTCCTTCAGTGCTGATCGGAGCCGTTCGTGGAGCGCGAGGCCGGCTGGAGTTGGATTTAGCCGCCGCGTCGTCCGGCGAACGAGTTCGACGCCGAGTTCTCCCTCCAGCGTTGCGAGCGCCCGGCTAACCGACTGAAGGGATCGATTGAGACGCTTCGCGGCGGCGGTCAGGCTACCGCGATCGATGGTTTCGACGAACGCCTCATATTGCTCAAGGGTGGCCATATTCTCACGTTTGTAGGAATAATTAATCAATCAAATCGCGGATTATCACTATCAGAGGATTAATGCAAAATCGGGACTAAACGCCTGACCAAGGACGCCCGATGTCATCCATATCCAGAACAAACCCCAGCCCAGCCGGGTTAGATAAAACAACAGAGATATCCGGCACACTCACATTGCTTTTCGCGATAGCAGTGGGCGTCGTTGTCCTCAGCCTTTACTCGTCTCAGCCCCTCGTCGGGCTTATCGGCCCATCGTTTGGTCTGAACGCAAGTGAGGCAAGCCTCGTCACCACGCTCACCTTGCTGGGTTATGCGAGCGGCCTGTTCCTGCTTGTGCCGCTGACGGACCTCGTCGAGAACCGCATGGTCATCGTCGCCACGCTCGCGGTTGACGTCATTGCACTTGCGGCCGTCGCTTGCGCTCCGACAACCTCGCTCTTCCTCATCGCGTGCTACGTCACCGGCTTAACGACGAGCGCGATTCAGATGCTGGTCCCCGTCGCAGCGCAATTGAGTGCCGAGGCGCGGCGAGGTCGTGTCGTCGGAAATGTGATGAGCGGCTTGATGCTCGGCATCTTGCTCTCCCGTCCCGCCGCCAGCCTCGTCGCCGAGTTTGCTGGGTGGAGATGGTTCTACGGAGTGCTGGCGGTGATCGTGGCGATGCTCGCACTGGTGTTGATGTTCGTGATTCCCAAGCGATCCCCGCAAACCTCTACGACCTATTTTCGCCTGATCGGTTCGATGTGGACCATTCTTAGCGAAGAGCCGGTCCTACAGCGCCGTGCGCTTTACCAGGCGCTGTGCATGGGCGCTTTCGGCGTCTTCTGGACTTCGGTCGCCTTGCGCCTCTCGGCTCCTCCCTTCTCGCTCGATCAAACCGGAATCGCGCTGTTTGCTTTGGCGGGGGCCGCCGGCGCAATCATTGCGCCGATCGCAGGCCGCGCGGGCGATCGCGGCTGGACCAAGGGGGCGACGCGCCTTGCCCATCTGGCAGTGATCGGCTCCATGGCCCTGGCTGGAATCGGCGGGCATGAGCTGGCTCCGGGGGCATCCGCTGTGTCCGCTAACGTCGCACTGGCGATCCTCGTGGCGGCGGCAGTGCTGCTCGATCTCGGCGTCATCGGCGACCAGACCCTCGGTCGACGTGCCATCAATCTCCTGCGGTCGGAGGCCCGAGGGCGCGTAAACGGCTTGTTCACAGGCCTTTTCTTTCTTGGCGCGGCCGCAGGTTCAGCGGTGTCGGGCTTGGCCTGGGTGTATTCCGGCTGGTCAGGCGTCTGCGCGGTCGGTGCCGTGTTCGGCGCAACGGCCCTGGTTGTTTCGCTGACAGAGCGGGCGGTGCCCGAGAGTGCCTGATCAGGCCATGATCTTCGAACCGGAGCTAGCCGCCAAGCAAGTCGCAACTGCGGTTTCACGCAGGGCTCCACTAAGCTCGCCCAATCTCGGGAGCACCGTGAAGAAAATAGACATAAGTGTGCGTCTAGCGCGAACAACGTTTATAGATGGCAGTTTCAGAAACTCTCTGGCCGGGCGTTGCCTCGCGCGCCCGAGTCGAGAGGTGCGCCAATGCTAAGCATTGATTGGCGCGCGCCGGGCGCTTACGGGCACGCAAAGAGCATTCCCCCCCGCCGGTTTCGCTTGGGAGTATCTTCGTCGCCATGAAGACTATCATCACGACTTCCAGATAATTTCCCGCGTGAAGAAGCCGGCGGCGAACCAACTGGAGACATTCTCCCAACGATGGGGTTTGCGATTTCCCGTGCGATCCCGAAACCCTCGCTGACCGACAATCCCTGCTCTGGATACCAAGCCTCCAGCCGCAAGCAGTTCTCCTGTCCCCGGTGCAGCATCCCGAGGGGACAGCAGAGCCTAACGTGACGCTGGCGCATCTGTCCGGCCTCGACCTCCGGCACGCGGCGGACGGATGGCATGGTATTTGGCATGTCGATGGCGTAACGCATCAATTCTGGCTGCCCCAGGCCAAGTGCCCGACGCGGCAGCCTTCTACGCCGTATCCCTTCCGATGGATTTCTTCATGGAGCTTCGCGCCCATGCCGCTCGCCGTCTCTGGCGATCCCTCAACGGGCGAGCGCCTGGCCCGGACTTCCGCACCATGCCGACGCAGCTTCGCCGGTTTCACATCCTGTCGCCGAGAAGGAACGAGAGCGGATCGCACAGCGCACCAGGGAAGCCCTCACCGCCGCCAAAGCTCGCGGACAAAAGCTCAGCGACTACGAAATTTGGAACGCGCGCAAGGCTGAGGCTGAAGAGCCCGCGCAACATCTTCGCCCTATCATCGAACCGCTTCGCACCCTTCCGGCCAAGCGCATTTCAATCATTCTAAACGACCGAGGGATTGCACCCCCGCGTGCCGGCAAGGGGCGAGCCGCTCCCGTGATTCGACTGCTCAACCGGCTCAGCTCGCGCCTATCTGGCGATGCGTGCCAAATCGGTCGATCGCAATCGGCCGTCAGCCAACAAATCCGTAAGCTCGAAGAGCAAATAGGCGAGCCCCTGTTCCGTAAGCACGGTCGAGGTCTCGCGCTCACCAACGCGGGCGATGTCGTCGTCGCCTATGCTCGCCGCATTCTGGATCTGAATGATGAGATGGTGTTGGCGGCACGCGGCCGCGCCATCGAAGGCGTCGTTCGGTTTGGACTTCCCGCGGACTTTGCCGAAGCGTGGCTGCCAACCGTTTTGGGGCGCTTCAAACGCAGCCATCCATCCGTCCATATAGAGGTCGTCGTCGATCGCAATCGGCGGCTCCTGGATCGCCTGGACAATGGAGAATTGGATCTTGTACTCGCGCTCAACAACGCCTCCCGTAGCGATTCAGAAGCGGTGGCGTCTCTTCCACTCGTATGGATAGGACCTACCACTGACACCGATGTCTGGCGAGGCGGAGAACCAATCCCACTCGCCATGTATGGTAGTCCAACGGCTGTGCGCAGAGTGACACCTAGACCCGCTTCGACCGCTGCCCATAGACCTCGCAAGCTCGAACTACTGAACGCGATGCGCCAGGAAAGACCGGCCTGGTCCGCCTCGGTCGCGATGTCTTTCTTCGGCAATCGAGCCTGACCAGGACAAGCGACTTCGACCGACTTAGAGAAATCCGCTGTCCGACGCTGATCGTTGCCGGGGAGCAAGACCATATTCGGAGCCTCGATGAAGGCATCGAGCTGAATATTGGCATTCAAAACTCGAAACTCGAAATTATCGAGGCGTCCGGCCACATGATTCCGATGGAGCAGCCGTCGGCACTGGCGTCGCTGATCAAGTGCTGGCTTTATCGCACGCTTGCGTCGCCCGGACCGGGGGTCGAATCCGGCGTCGCGCACTTCGAGTTTTACTGTCGTGAAGAGAATAGACTGCTTACATCGCCGCACCTCTGCGCGTCCGCTTCACGATGGTCGGAAGACCGTGCCGGGATTAAACGAGCCGTCCTCGTCGAGCGCGGCCTTGATCCGGCGCATGAGATCGAGCTCGATTGGGTCTCGCTTGGCCTCGAGCATGTCGACTTTTGCCCGACCGATGCCGTGCTCGGCCGAAAACGTTCCGCCCAGGGAGAGCACGATATCGTAGATCGCCTGGCTTATCTGCTTGCCCTGCTCCGCGGCTCGTTCGGCGCCGAGCGTGGCCGGCAGAACGACGTTCAGGTGGATGTTGCCGTCGCCGACGTGCCCGAACGGAACGACCGTGGCTTCGGGAAAGTCGGATTCGATGACGGCGCGGCTTCGGCGCAGCAGTTCGGGCACCCGCGGCACGGGCACTGCGACGTCGTGCTTGAAGTCGCGCCCCGCCTTCTTCTGGATCTCGGTCTGATCATCACGCAGGCGCCAGATCTGCTTCTGCTGTTCGCCGCTCTGCGCAAGCGCGGCATCGACGATGGTGCCGTCCTCGAGCCTTTCGGCGAGGAACGCTTCGAGCACGTCCTTCAGACCAGCGTCCGGACGGCTCGAGGTCAGTTCAACGAGGACGTAGTGGTCCGCCACCCCGACTGGCGCGCGCAGCCCTTCGCGCTTCGCCAGCTCGACGCATGAGTTCGAGATGTACTCGATGGCCCGCACGTTCCCCTCCGCGGCCGCGCGCAGCTTCATCCAGAAATCCAGCACCTGATCTTCGCTCTCGATCGCGCAGAAGGCGACCTCGCGGCCGACCGATAAGGGCGCGAGCTTCATCGCCGCACCAGTGATGATGCCGAGCGTTCCTTCCGAACCGGCGAAGAGGTATTTTAGGGCGTAGCCCGTGTTATCCTTCCGCAACGTACGCAGACCATTCCAGATACGCCCGTCGGGTAGCACGACCTCCATTCCGAGCAGCAGATCTCTCGCGCTTCCGTATCGAACGGCCGAGATGCCGCCTGCGTTCGTCGCAAGCGCGCCACCGAGCGTGGCGGTTCCTTCCGAGGCGAAGGACAAGGGAAACAGTGCGCCCGCTTCGGCCGCAGCTGTCTGAAGCTCGGCTATGGTCGCGCCCGCCTCCGCGACGATGGACATGTCAACGGGGTCGACCGTCCGGATCTTCCTCATGGCGCCGGTGCTGATCACGATCTGGAGGCCGATGTCATCCGGCGTCGCGCCACCGACAAGCCCGGTGTTGCCGCCTTGAGGAACGATGCTGACGCCAGCTTCTCGGCAGATCCTGACACTCTGCGAGAGCAGGTTTGCCGATCTGGGGCGCAGGACGCAGGCCGCGCTCCCACGAAGCAGACCACGCCAATCCCATAGATATCCGTCCGTCACCGCCGGATCGGTGATACAATCGGAGCCGAGCAGATTCCGGAGCTTGGAGACGACGTCGTTCACAGTTGCTTCCATGTGGAGGTCGCGTGCGCAATGGTCTCTCCGGAACCGTCCATCGACGACGACTGCAGGAAGAAGGTCTTGCGTCCCTTTTTCAGAAAGCTCGCGCGACATGTGACCAAGCCGCTGCGGACTGGAGCGAAATACTGAACCTTCATCTCGAGCGTTGCACCGGCGCCGAACTGATGCTTCAGGAGGTGCCCCATCGAAATGTCGAGGGCGGTCGCCAGCACGCCGCCGTGAAGCGATCCCTGCGGATTGAACATGTAAGGTTTCACGTCGAGGGAGACGATGCAGGAGTCGGCTTCGTAAGAGACCGTCATGACGAAGAAACGCGACAGAAAGAACGATCCAAATTCGCGGCGGCCGTCGCCCATGGCCGCCTCGACAAGCTCCCGAACCTGCGCCTCGTCCATTCGTTCTGCTCCTATTCAGCCGACTGCTTCAGCGCGGGATCACCGAACGCGCCTTTGGAGGCCAGGTCCAGCACGTCCTTCCGCGTCCACCCGAGCCAGTTCTCGAAAACCTCGATGGTGTGCTCGCCCAGGGTCGGCGGCGGCGTGGACGGAGCGGGAGGCTTGTCGTCGAAACGCAGCGGCCGGGCAATGAACTTGACTTCGCCGGCGACCCTGTGCGTCACGGTCTGGACCATGCCGCGCTGGACGAGCTGCGGCGCTTCGCAGACCTCGCCGACCGTCCTGATCGCACCGCACGGAATGCCGGCGCTGCCGAACACCTGAAGCCAACGATCGCGCGGCTCGGTCTTGAATATCGGGCCAAGCATCCCCGCGAGCACCGCGCGGTTGGCCGCCCGTTTGGGCGCGGTATCGAACTGGGTATCGGCCTCAAGGTCCTTGCGACCGATGGCGCCGCAGAACAGCGACCAGAACTTGTCGTTTGCCACGCCGAGGTTGAACCAGCCATCGCTCGCCTCGAAAGTCTCGTACGGACTGATGGTGGGATGCACGTTGCCTCGACGCTTCGGACTTTCTCCGGACGCGAAGTACATGCCGGCGTTGAACGTCAGCAGCGAGGCCATGGCGTCCAGCATGGAGACGTCCACGCGTCCGCCGACGCCGCTCCTCTCGCGCTTCATGAGCGCGGCCAGTACCGCCTGCGACGCGTAGAGGCCGGTGACCAGATCGGCGATGGAAGTGCCAACCTTCATGGGTGGGCCGTCAGGATCCCCGGTAATGTCCATGACGCCGGACTCCCCCTGCAGGATCAGGTCGTAGCCGGGCCGGCTCGCGTCCGGACCGGTCCGGCCGAATCCGGAGATGCTGCACTGGATGAGCTTGGGATTGTGGGCGCTCAAGGCTGCGTAGGACAGACCCCACTTGTCGAGCGTGCCCGGCCTGAAGTTGTCGATCACGATGTCGGCTGCCTTGGTGAGCGCGACCACCGCGTCGCGCCCGGCCGGAGACTTCAGATCGATCGCGCAGCTTCGCTTGTTGCGGTTGACCGACAGAAAGTACGAGCTCTCCCCATTGACGAAAGGAGGACCGTATCGGCGGCTTTCGTCGCCGATGCGAGGGTCTTCGATTTTCACGACGTCCGCCCCAAGGTCGCCGAGATGCATCGTGGCGAATGGGCCAGAGACGACGCGGCAGAGGTCAAGGACCTTGATGCCAGAGAGAGCTTCCGTACTAGACGATCGCATCCGCCAGATCCTTCATTGTGGGGACGGTGATGTCGGGCTTGTGTGGCGTCTCTTCGAACGGCCGATCGCGGCGATTGATCATCGCACTACGCATGCCGGCCGACTTCGCTCCGATGACGTCGAAAGCGTGGTTGGCGACGAAGAGGACCTGATCCATTTTGAGGCCGAGGATTTCGGCGGCCTTCGTGTAGGTCGCGACGTGTGGTTTGAAGGAGTCCGCTTCGGCGACGGAGATCACGTTGTCGAACGGGATCTTGTGATACTTCTTGGCCGTCTCGAGCATGTCGCGGTCGCCGTTGGAAAGCACGACCAGCTTGTACCTGGTCTGCAGCTTCGCCAGTGCCGCCGGCACCTCCGGGAAGCATTCGAGCTTCTCGATCTCGCCGACCAGGTACTTCACCTCGTCCTTCGTATACTTGATGCCCGACCGGTCCATAACCTGGGAGACCGCGCGGTGACCGATCTCGCGATACGGTGTGTGCTCGCGGTGGAGCAGCGCATCGATCATCGAGTTCTCGAAGTGGGTGCGGCGCCACCAGGTGACGAAGGAGTTCGGATTGCCAGTCCAGCCCTTTTCCTTGAGGAACGGCGTCGCAATCTTCACTAGACCGCCCTGCATGTCCACGACCGTACCATACTGGTCGAACATGCAGACTTTGACTTCCTTCTTGATGTCTTCGTAGCTCATGGAGTGCTTCCTTAGATTCTCATTTGGCGGATCATTGGTAGGTCAGAACCAATCATCTAGAAAATGGATTTGGCTTCTTGTGTTATTTGCCATATCAATATTCTATTGGAGGAAGCCGTGAATCTTCGATCGGTCGATTTGAACCTGCTTGTTGCACTCGACGCTCTTCTCTCCGAGCGCCACGTCACCAAGGCATCTGACAAGGTCGGGCTGAGCCAGCCCGCTATGAGCAATGCGCTCAGTCGTCTTCGAGGCATGTTCGCCGACGAACTCCTCGTACGCACCGCCACCGGTATGAAGCCCACTCCGCGCGCTCTTGAACTCGTCGATCCGCTCCGCCAACTTTTGCGCCAAGTCGAGAGAGTCCTGGAGAGCGACAGTGGCTTCGATGCGGCTACCACCCAGCGAACCTTTACTGTCCGGATGTCGGATATTCTTGCTTGCTTGCTGCTGCCGCAGTTGGTTGCGCGCGGCCGGACCTCGCCAGGGATTGGATTCAACGTTCTCCACCTGCCGCCCGGTCAAACCGTCGACGCGCTGGAGAGGGACGAAATCGACCTTGCCGTGAGTATGGGTCTGGACCATTCGAACGCGATCCGCTCCGAAAAGCTGCTGCTCGATCGCATGGTCTGCATCATGCGGAGCGGCCATCCGATCGCGAAGAAGGCCATCGCGTTCGAAGACTTCATCTCACAGGAGCACATGAAGGTGTCCATGAGCCCCACCGACCTTCGCTTCGTCGACGACGTCCTCGGTGAATTGGGTCATCAGCGGAAGATCGTTTTGAATGTACCGCATTGGCTGGTTGTTCCTCACGTACTCAAGCAGACCGATCTGTTGGCCGTGATGCCCGGACACCTCGCTGCCACCCTGATGGACGCCGAGCTCCGAATGTTCGACGTTCCCTTCAAATCGAAGCCGTTCTCCTGGATGATGTACTGGCATCGACGTTATGATCAGAGCAACGCAAACCGCTGGCTTCGGGAGCACATCCGGCAAGTTTGCGCCGCCTTGGACTAAGTTACGTGCCCGCGTGGACGATCGGGCGCTCGCTTCTTCTCGTGGCTTGGACGTCGCCGGTGTTCGCGACATCTTCCAAGGCGCGGCCCTTGGTCTCGAAGCCGAACACCAGGAAGATCAGCGCTTGGAAGACCAGGATTCCCGCGAGCGTGCCCAGCACGCCGAGCAGCCCCTGCCATGCGAAGATCGCGACGACCGCGAACTGCACCAGCGCTGTGGCGATGCGCCCAGCCGTCGCGCAGATCGCCGTGCCACGGAGGCGGTAGCGGGTCGGGAACAGTTCAGGAACGTGCATCGCGAAGCCCGTTGCGAGCATGACGTAGATCGCCGACACTAGACAGAACCCGACCAGAACGACAGGCGCGCCATCGGGCATGAATGGGTAGGCGACGCCGAATGCCGCGGCTGCCAGCGACGATCCGATGATCGATGCCTTGCGCCCCACGATGTCCGCAAGCACCAAGCCGATGAGCGAGCCGACGGGACCGCCAAGCGACATCAGAGTCGCGTACCCGAGCGAGGACACGACGCTGTGCCCGCCCTTGATGAGGAACGTCGGCAACCAGCCGATGAAGCCGTAGAGGCTGAAGCCGACCACGATGTGAAGCAAGCAACCGAGCAAGGTTCGCCCGAGGTACGGCGGCTCGAGCAGTTTCCAGATCGTGCCGGCCGGCTGCTCGACATGTACTGTGATCTGGACCGGCGGCAGGAGTCCCTTACGGGCGGCTTCGGCCTCGATATTCTGTAGGATCTTCTCGGCTTCAGCGCTTCGCCCCTGCGCGGCGAGCCAACGAGGGGACTCTGGCATGTTTTTGCGTAGGACCCAGACGATCATCGCCAGAATACCGACGAGAGCGAACATATATCGCCAACCGAGATTTGGGATGACCCATAGACCGACCATCGAAGAGACGAACAGCGAGAAGTTGGTAATGACAGCCAGCAAGCCGATCCATCGCCCTCGCGACGAAGCCGGGACAAACTCCGTCAAGGTCGCATAACCGACCACGATCTCGGCGCCGAGTCCAATTCCGATCACGAACCGGCACGCAATCAGAACGACCATGTTGGGGGCTAACGCAGCCGCGATGGAGGCGAGGCCGAAGATTGCGAGGTTCACCTGATAGGTGAAACGCCGCCCGAAACGATCTCCCAAGATGCCGGAGAACCACGCGCCCAAGGTCATGCCGATGAACGTGGCAGAGACGAACGTCGCGTTGAGTTGGAGAGTTGACCACCCCTCCTTCAGCACGGCGCCAAGCACGCCACCGGCCAGATAGATATCAAAGGCGTCGAGGAACATCCCGGCGCCGATGAGCGCAAGAATGCGCCAATGGAAGCCGCATATCGGCAGGCGGTCCAGCCGCCCACCTGCATTTATGTTCGTCGCCTGAATGGTAGCCAAGCCCATCTGCATTTCATTCCCCGTCGCGCATAGGCGTTCATTTTCTGCGACGGACAATGAGCTGCCGGGTTTGAGCAAATCCAATCGATTTACGGAATTGCGCTATTCAGGGTCCTTATGCGACAGGATCGGCTGCGCGTGAGCTCGGCCCAGCAATCGGCCGGGTTCAAATAAACGACGCACTCTCGATCGGCATGAGTCGCACCAAGCTCGTATTCAAAGTTTTTTGCCGATCGCATACCACTTGCAAATACCGATGGGCTCACGTTTCGCGACCGGGGGCACCGCAGTGGTTCGCCTGGCGATTGCCGGCGCGAGCGTGACGCAAATCGCGGCCGCTAGCGATTATTCGTTGAAGGACGCCGTGGCCATTCTCGATGCGCTTGGTCGCGACATTCAGCTCGATCGGCTGCAGTTGCGATGATCACCTAGCTTCACTGGCTGGATGGATCGACCGGGGCTTGTTTTTCCGGGCGCGAAGATCCCGGTCCGCGGCCGCTGTACAACAAACCCACGCGACACCAGACCGGAGCGGTGCAGTGCTTGCTGCATGGCGCTGATTCTCCCCCAATCAAAGCGCCCAACATCCCCCAACTGCATCAAAAGTGGGTCAGAGCCAATTTTGGACGCCGATCCCCTGCCGCGCGTTCGGCATATACCGGCGGTTCCCAAGTCGACTATCTGGTAGCCCTCTTAAGGAAAGCCGACGCGGCCCACGCCCGATTGGTTTGGCCTGACCGCGTAACCTTGCGAGCGCCGTCGAGATCTCGGCCGACCTATTTCATGTAACCGAGTTCGCGGTAAGCCCGCGCAGCACCCGGGTGAAGGGGCACGGGCAAGTTCTGCCAGGCTTTGGCAGGATCGAACCCCGCCAAACTTGCATTGATCGATGCGAGCTCCGCGCGATGCTTGAGCAGGGCCTTGGTCACTCTATAGGCCTCATCTTCGGAGACATCGGCTGAGATCATGAAGATCGTTTCCATGAATGTCGTCTCGACATCGCTAGACTGAAGCTTCGGGTATGTTCCGTTCGGAATAACACCGCGCCCGTAGCCATAGGTTGTAGCGAGCGAAGTCATCAAGTCTGCGGGCATTGCCGTCAGAGCTATCTCGCGCGGACCATTACCAATGTCGGTGATGACGCTGGCGGGTTTGGTGGTAGCACCAAACAGATAGTCGACTTTACCCTCCTTGAGAGCAGCTGCGATTTGGTCGTAGTTGCCGAACACAATGGCGCCGCCGTCACGCTCGATGCGGTCATAGGACGTCCCGTAGAAGGCGAGCACTCGTTGAAAGGTCAGCTCGTCGGAGGTGTCCTTCGGAGGAATCGCGATACGAAAGCCTCGGCCAGTGATCGCAGCCCTCAGGTCCGGATTGGCCGTGGCGGCCCTCAAAAGGTGGAATGGCAACGGAGACCAGCCTGCACCCAATGTGTTGATCTTCGTCATGGGCGTATCCTCATAAGGTGCTTTTCCTGCGTAGGCGGCCGCGACGAGGAAGTCGATGCTCATACCGATCTGACCACGGCCGGCTTGGATGTGGAGAGGATTCTCCTTGCCGCCGCCTGCGGCTACTTTCAGGTCAAGGCTGGGATCATCGCGGTTGACGAGTGCCGTGAGTCCCTCCGCCATTGCGTACCAACCACCTCCTTGAGGACCCGCAAGCCACTTCATGGCGCTCGCTCCACTGCTAAGAACACTGATCGAGATAAATACCGCAGCGGCTGCATACCTGGCCACGGAGCGAACCGGACTCTTCAAAAGACGCATCTCCTGATCCTTTCGGTGGAAAATGATTGAACTGCGTTACGATGGCGCCGACGTCGTAACAGCGCCACCATCAGCCGACTCCAGAATCTCAGCGCCTGACAGACCTGGTGGCAGGTCGCGTACGACCGAGCGAATTGCGTCTTCGCTTGTCGGATAGCTCGCGATTTGACCAAGCGTTATCGGCTTGATGGGTGGTCGAATGTGATAGTACCCGATCGCATCGGGTGTGCTTCCCGTCGCGTCAGTCATGATTTCGGTGACCGTGAGACCGCACAGGCGTCCCTGACATGGACCCATGCCGCATCTGAGGAAGGCTTTCGCCTGATTGGGGCCTGGACAACCGAGCCGGACAACATTGCGCAGCGCGCCAGCCGTAATCTCTTCACATCGACATATCAGGATGTCGTCGTCTGGAACGCGGTGCGATGCTCGCGGACGGTGCAGCAGATCCAAAAACGCACGTCCTCTGCTCCAGTGTCGCAAAGTGCGACGGTGGGGGCGCGCGCGGCGGTCGCAAGTGTCCGAGGTAATGGCACCAAGCTTCGCCACGGCTCCCAGCGCTGCGATCCGTCCACAGGATTCCGCGGCTCGAGCACCACGGATCCCCGCGCCGTCGCCGGCGATGCTGATGCCGGCGACATTGCTCTCGAACCAGTCATCGAGTTTGGGATGGAAGCACGCCTGGTCGTCATCCCAGCTATGGAGACAACCGGCTGCCATTGCCGCGTTGACATTCGGGACGACACCCTGATGCACCAACAGCCACTCTGCTTCAATCTGACCGCCACTGCCGTCTTCACGTCGGTAAGCAACTTCCCGAAAAGCCACTGCACCGGTGGCCTCAAGCTGTTCGACGCGCCGAATAATCGGCACGCGTCGAATCACTTCTGCCAACAACGCGGCACCTTTGCCGAAATAGGGTAAGGCCAGGAATTCTGGAGCGTGACGGATCGCTCTCAGCCAATTGTTACGGGGTGTTGTATCGAGGATGGCCTCGATCGTGGCTCCGGCACGCAGGTATTGAGCCGCCAGTAGCCACAATAAGGGACCCGTCCCGGCAAGAACCACTTTGCCCGGCAAATGAACACCAGTGCTTTTGAGGAGGGTCTGAGCCGCTCCGACTGTCAGGACCCCCGGTAGAGCCAGATCTCGGTCTTCGCGCCCGGCTGCACGTTCGACACCGCGACCCACACCAGCCCTTCGTTGAGCAGCGGGTCGAATTTCTCGATGTGGTATTTCAGGGGCGTCTTGTCGTCGCCGGCGACAAAGCGCAGATCGCTGCCGTCCTCCTTCGCGGAGGTGAAGCGGAAGTTGCCGGTGTGCAGCCGGATCAGGACCGGCGTCGTGCCGATCGGATCGGTGATGTTGGCCCCGGTCGCGCTCGCATCGAGCGTGATCTTCTTGCGCATCGACCAGTCGTCGTTCCACCAGGCCTTCGCCGGCGACGGAAGCATGGCCGCGACGGCAACAAGCCCGAACAGCAGAGCCGAGACCACCTTCGTGGCTGCCAACTGACGTTTGATCTGGCGCGATGCGCGCATGTAACCCCACCCCATTGTCATCAGAATTCACCCCAGAACCGGAAATTAACGTGCGGATCGCGCCCCTGCGTGTAAGCCTGGCTGATCATCGGTACCGAGTAAGCGACCATGCCGTTGACGTAGTTGAAGACCTTGAAGCGAGTGCCGACGCCGTAGCTCCATAGATCGAACTGCGACTGCTGTTCCGGCAGCGGCTTCAGCACGGTGGCGTGGCCCGCATCGGCGAAGGCAAAGAACCGCCATTCGTTGAAGGTGGTGAAGCGCGGCGTTCCCTGCCCGGTTTCATCCTTCAACTGGCTTTGCAGCATCTGGCCGACATTGGGCGTGCGCAGTTCGATGTTGCCGACCACGCCGTTGTCGCCGAGCACTTCGGATTTGAGATAGCCGCGCACCGTGTCGAGACCGCCGACGCTGAACTGCTCGCTCGAGACCAGGGGCCCGTCCGCGACCTGCCCCTGCACCTTGCCCCAAAGCTGGAAGCCTTGCGGCAGTTCCTGGGTGTGCGCGACATCCGCGTTGAAATGCGTGAAGGACGGCGAGGCAGAGTAGCGCTTGGCGTCGAACGCCTCCCAGTCGCTGCTCCCCGGCCTCACATTGTAGGTGACCGAAGCGTTGAACTGCGTCGTCGACTTCTCGCCCTGGAACGTCCCGCCGTAGCTGGCGACCAGCGGGTAATAGGTCACGGGCGAGGAGAACGCGCCCGATCCGAGCGTCACCGTTTGCCCGAAATGCTTGTAGTCGAGCCCAGCCGACAGCGTGTGGAAGACGTTCTCGCGCGGCGGCAGCGTCATCACCGCGCGCGCGCCGACGATCTCGCCGGGCCCGACGATGTTGGTCCCGCCGACGGTCGCCACATTGCTGTCGGACTTCACGCCATAGGCGAGAACGCTCAGCCACTCGACGTTCGGGATGCGCGCCAGGTACGACGCAGAAAACACCTCGGCATCTGAAGGCCGCGCTCCGGCGCCACCTGAAAGGTGAAGCTGAAAGAATGTCCCTCCTGCCAGAGATTGTCGTAGTGCACGGTCCCAACAAAGCGTGTCGGCGTCGTGCTCGGCGACTGCCGGTTGTTGATCTCCGCGCTGGCATGGATCGGCGCGGTGTCCTCGACATTGAGATCGACGTCGACCGTGCCCGGAGTCACGCCAGCCCGCAGCGCCGGCGTCACGCGCCGATCCGGCCACTGGTTCAGCGCGACGATATCTTTCGTCACGTCATTGAAGTTCGGGATCGCCCCCTCTTTCAGGGAGCCTGCGCGATCCTTGACCTTGTCAAGGTCGAAGTAGCGCGAGTTTTTCACCCGCAGACGTCCGACCTTCAACTCGGTGACCTTCAGCGTGATGACCTTGCGCTGCGCGTTCTGCTCGGGCACCGAGACGCTGACGGTCTGAAATCCCTTGTCGTGATAGGCCTTTTCGAGCGCCGCCCTCGCCTTCTCAACATCATCGGCCGTCTTGTTCGGTCCGAGGAAGGGATAGATCGCTTCTTCGATCTCGATTTGGGGCAACTTGTCGGCGCCCTGCACAGCAAAGTCGTCGATGTCGAATCGCTGGGCTGGTGCTTGCTTCTGTGCGGACGCAGTCGACGCTGCGTTTTCGGGCCGTGCGGGCTTGGCCGCACTTGACGAGTTGGCCGTATCAGACGGCCTTGTAGCAGCGCCTGCTTCTGCCATGGCAGAAGACGACATTCCCACGCCGCCCAGCAGCGCACCAAGCGATACGCTCAGGCAAAGCACTCCCCTGCTCGCGGATTTGAATCCGCAAGTGATTTCACCCCGACGATGTCCCACGAACGCTCCGTACGCCTCCGAATGATTCGAGCATTAGGGCCGCGACAAATCCGCAAATCCTAACGCGCGATTAAGAGACAACCGGCCGGCACAAAATCGGCAATTCTTTTTGGACCATTTGGAGCCTTGTCTGCCGCGGCAGCTGGTAACGTCAGCGTTAAGAGCAACACGACGACGAGCAGTGCAATTAAAACTGACCTTCACCAGATGCGCAGCCTTGGTTTGCGTTCAGGGTCAGAGGGGACCAAGAACACCCGATGGCCGTCGGATTGCTAGAAGCCGAGCAATCCTTGCCCAATTTGGCACCGCTCGTTTTCCCAACCGGGCCAGATTTTGGTTCAACTCGCTGCCACGCCCGATGGCACGACTTACCTCTGCATCGCGCGGACGGTTAGTCCTTCCGCAGGCTCGTATCTCATCCGCTCGCGCGAAGTCGCCGTCGGCTTGGGGGGCGAGATCACACATGCCAGCCAGAGGTCTAATAAAGGGCATCGATCTGGCTGCGGATCCGATCGGCCCAGGTTGTCGTGCGAACGTACCGATTGTCGCGATCGCGCGCTTCCACCGATCGGACATCCGTTGGACGTTGGCACAGCCGAACGGGGCCCGTGCCCTTATCGAATGGAAAGCAAGACGCTTGAGCACGATGCGCTTCAAAGCAAAAACAAAAATCGGGAATGAGTTCTGGCGCCATCCGCGCGCTCACTTCCCCCCAAAGCTCTCAGGCACCCAGGTTAGATCGTCAGGATGCACTAATGCCAGATCTAAATCTTGCCGCAGTCAACGCAAAATCGAGCGCATCCTACGTGGGGAGAACCGCCAGGAGACCCGGGAAAGTGACGAAGTTGCTACAAGCTGTGTCTTGGCCAAGGCCAACAAGAACCTTACTCAGAGGATCTGGATACCCAGACCGCCGCGGGATTGGGTGCGGGATGTCGAGAATTCCGCGGCCAAGCATATTTCGACGAATGTGAGCACGATTATAGTAGTTCGGCGAGAACCTCGCCCCCGCCAGGTCCCCTCCAGTTCTCAAAAGGTCAGGACGATCTTCCCGAAGTGCTCTCCTGCATGCAATCGACGGAACGCAGCGGTTGCATTTGTCCATTCGAAGGTGCTGTCGATGACCGGCCTTTGAGAACTCCTGCCCATGGCATGCAGAAGACTCTCGAGCGCCAAGCGCGAACCAACCGAAATGCCATGGACTACGGCCTGCTTGCGGAAAACGTCGAGCGGATTGATTCCGCCTTCCGAGCTCCCCAGATAGCCGATTGCGCTGATCCGTCCTCCGGAACGGATCGCCTTGAGCGATTGCGCGAAGCTACCGGGTCCGCCCAACTCAAGAATGTGGTCGACACCGCGTCCATCTGTCAGCGCCAAGACAGCTTCGGACCATTCGGGCGTCGTGCGATAATTCACGCCAGCGAAGGCGCCTAGCGCCTTCGCGCGTTCGAGCTTGTTGTCGTTGCTAGAGGTCACGATGACGTGCGCCCCAGCCATGATTGCGACCTGAAGCCCAAAGAGAGCAACACCTCCGGTTCCTTGAACAAGAACCACGTCGCCCGGCTTGATCCCACCAAAAGTGACAAGCGCCTGCCATGCGGTTGATCCCGCGCAGGGAGCTGCTGCCGCCTCCACGTCCGACAACGAGTCCGGAATCTTCACCAACCGCTGTTCGTCGAGCGTGATTTCTTCCTGCAGTAAACCGTCAACAGGCCCCCCCCAAGGGATCTCCGACCTGCGAAATATCGAAGCGACCATCATTCCATCCCCCCCCAGAACGCCGAGCTGACACGATCGCCTCGCTTGAAACGCGTTACGTCTGGTCCAATTTCAATGACCTCGCCAACCCCGTCGGAAAGCGGCACCAAGGGCAACGTGTAGGGTATAGCGAAACTTCCAGTAATAATTTCCAGATCGCGGTAATTCAGGCTGGCGGCACGCATTCGAATGCGGACCTCGCGTCGGCGCGGAGTGGCGGGAGCACGTTCAATCGCCGACAGCCCGTCAATGCCGTGCCTTTGAATGACAATCGCCTTCATACTGTCAGTTTTCCGTCTTGTTTGGTGGCGACGCCGCGGGAGGCGCCAGATTGATCGCCCACTGCTTTTAGAAATTGCCTCGGCGTACGCAAATGCATAATATTTATAAACATCATGCTGGAAATTAATATGATCAGCGAATTGAAGGCCTTTGTTCTCCTGGCCGATACAGGGTCGATACAGCGTTCAGCCGAGCGGCTTCGATTGACCCAACCAGCAGTGACACGGCAAATCCAGCGACTGGAGAGCATGCTCGACGCGGATCTTCTTGACCGACGCGTGAAACCCCCGACGATGACGCCGGCCGGCCTCGTTGTCGTCGACCGCGCGCGTGCGATCCTAGCGTCAATCGATGAGTTGAGACAGCAGGTCGCCGCGGACGCCGAACCTTCAGGGCCGTTTCGTCTTGGTGTATCACATTCCATCGCTGATGCTGGCCTTGCGGATATCTTGGAGGCGTTGCGCCAACGCTATCACCGGCTTGAGCTAAGGCTGATAAGCGGATGGATGCCGGAACTTCTTCAGAAAGTTAAAGAAGGCGCACTAGATGCCGCAATCCTGCTCGCAGCGGGCGACGACGCCCGCGTTCCGCTGCCGAATGGGCAGGCAGTAGCCAAAGAAAACATCATGATCGTCGCGCCCAGAGGACTGGCACTGTCTCGCCAGCCGAGTCTGAAGCAACTCTCGGAGTTCGGCTGGGTCCTAACGCCGGATGCGTCGTGCGGGGCGCGCCGCGCGCTGCGGGCATCGATCGAGCGTCAAGGCGGGCAGTTCAGGCTCGCCGCGGAAGTGCAGGACATCGAACTTCAAGTATCGCTCATCAGCAAAGGCATCGGCATCGGCATTCTACCGCGCAGAAAGATCACGCCGCAGCATAAGCGCAGGATCAGGATCGTTCCCATTCGCAATGTCGCGCTTGAAATGGCGGTGTGGGTAGTTCAGTCTCCATTCGTCGCGAACAAGCGCAAGTGCATCGAATTCCTCGCCGATGAGTGTGGCAAGTACTATCGCTCGTGATCTTCCACGTTTGACTCACGGCATCTGCCCCCGCCCTCACCTTCATTGTACCTTGCTGCATCTCGGGTCGCGCGAGCTCGGGCGTGTACTCATTATGCGGCTGGCCGACTCCTCACCTCCCAACAGCAATTGCGGCCCCGCCGTCGCCCCGCTCGTCGCGGGCCGCGCGGTCCTCGCCGGACCGGAACGAGAGCGGGGTGTCTGTCGCACCGGGGCTGATCCCGCTGATCCGCACACCGTCGGCGATGTACTCGCGGGCGGCATTGCGGGTCAGGACGCTCACGGCCGCCTTGGAGGCCGCGTAGGCGGACATACCGGGCCGGCGTCCGTGGAACCCGATGTTCGAGGAGCAGTTGACGATCGTCCCGCCGCCGTTGGCTCGCATGTGGGCGATCTCGTACTTCATCGCAAGCCAGATGCCGGTGGTGTTGACGGCGAAGACGTTCGACCAGACCTCGTCCTCCGGCTCGGCGGTGGGGGCCGGCCTGCCTACGGTGCCCGCGTTATTGAACGCGACGTGCAGGCCGTCGTGGCGCTCCACGATGGTCGCGACGAGCTGCCGGACGTCGGCGGAGCTGGTGACGTCCGCCTGAACGAAGTCGCCGCGGCCGCCCGCCGCCTCGATGTCCTTGACGGTCGCGCGAGCGGCTCGACCCGCCGACCCGCGACGACCACGGTGGCACCCTCCCCGGCGAACCGCAACGCGGCCTCGCGGCCGATGTTGCTGCCGCCGCCGGTGACGAGGACGATCCGGTTCGAGAAGCGCTCGGTCATGTGCGTGCCTTTCGGGTTGCGATGGTGTCGGCCGCTCATGCGGCCGCGGTGCGTGTTGAATTACCTGGTCTTCCCGGCCAGCACGGCCAAACCCCGAGCAGTGCGCTGGCGAGGAACACGACCCAGGCCGTGACCAGGGCGAAGGAGAACCCGGAGGCGGTGGCCGAGGTGCTGCCGCCCAGGTGCGGGGCGCCGGACACCGCGACCGTGACGAGCACGGCCAGTCTGACGGTCGGTCCGATCTCCATGCAGGTGTTGACGACCGCGCCGGCCATTCCGGAATCCGCCTCGTCAACGTCGGAGACGGCGCCGACCGTGACCGTTTGCGCAGCGGCGTTCACCCCGCTTGGCAACGCGAAAGATTGGAGGATATGCTTCCGCGCCCTATTATCATGCACTCACGATCGGACTCAGCCGCGCAGATATGTCCCGGTAAATCGATGAAAACTCGCCAGCCAGCTCTTCCACCTTCTGGCCCCCATACCGGCCGAGCGATGCTTCGGGGATAGGCCAGCGCACCACTGTCCGCCCACCTTCTTCCATAACCACGATCTTGAGAGGTGCCTCGGCCACAGCCGCCGGGTTCGCCTCCAAGAGGCGCACCATGTAACGAGGATGGAAGAACAGGATCTGCCTCAGGCGGCCGACTTCATACCCGCTGCGTGCAAGCAACGCTGTCGTATCGATCTCATGAACCACCCAGAGATCGCCGTCGGAGATCGCGGCGCGGATTTCCGCGATGACAGCATCGAAGCTCAGACCAGTGACGATCGCACATTGAAAAGCGTAATCACTCCCCGCTTCGCCATAGCGCACCTGGACAATGGGTTTGTTGGTCATTTGACGTCTCCGGCAGCTTTGGCTGCCACGGCATCTAGCGCACGTGCCGAATAAACTAGAGCCGCTCCGGCGTTCAGCGCTACCGCGACGCCCAGCGCTTCGGAAATCTCTTCCGGGGTAGCGCCCTGCTTCAACGCTGCTTCGGCGTGCACCACGATGCAACCATCGCAGCGGCTCGTTATCGCCACGGCAAGTGCGATCAGTTCCCTGACCTTCAGCCCAAGAACCGAAGAGGTCTCGCCGGCGGCACCGAGCATTTTGTAACCTCTGACGGTGTCGGGGGAGAGCTTCCCCATTTCGCCGATACGCCCGAGCAACGTCTGGTGGTAGCTGTTCCAATCGATCATCATGGCAAACCTTCCTAGTGTGCGTTTCACACAAGAAAGCAAGAAGCGCGATTGCAGAGAATTCCCTATTTGCGTTGAGTGGTCATGCGTTCTTGAACTCGCCTTGAGACCGGGGAGCACGCACGCCGGGACTCGGGCCCGGCGTCACGGCCGAGTGATTTGGGCGTCGCCGTACCTGCCGCTGATGCGGCCATTCGTGGCAAAATCCCGCATCATCCGGAAATAGCCGTCCGCGTAACGCGCGGAGGCTCGCTCACCCGCCAGCGACTGTTCGAACATCGTCATACCATGCTCGGCGCCCGGATAGAGTGCCAGCATCAAGGGGCGGCCATCCTGGATAAGCGACTCGATGCGACGCGACGTCTCCGCGCTCGGCGCTTCGTAATCTCGCCGCCGAGCACCCATAATTGGGGTGTCCTGTTGGCGCGGAGGGCCGGCATGGGATCGTAATGAAAAGGCGTCCCCCAGTCGAAGTCCGAAGCAGCTTTTCTTCTGGACGCGGCAAGAAGATGTAGGTGAAATTGCCGTGGACGTCCTTGCACCAGGGCTCGCCCCGATATTTCGCCCGCACGGCATCGAGCTGGGCAAACCCGTCCCTGAAGCCGCTTGCGAAAACAGCTTCGGCGGCTCGCGCGACCTTGAGCGCTTTCGAGATCTCCGCATCGGAATACCCCTTATCGCGCATCTCCTTCTCTACTTGCTGCTGATCCTCTTCGACCACACTCACCGCGAGCTCGAAGGAGACGATCACGAAATCGACGGGCGCCTTGTTGGCGGCGATCGGCAGGATCCAGCCGGCTTGGCTGCCGCCCTGATACCCGACCCGTCCGACTCGCCCCCCGGCCAGGCGCCGCGCTTCACGCATGGCGGCGACGGCGTCATCGGCCAGGAGCGTAGACAAAGGCGCCGATACCCTGGGCAGGCAGGAGGCACTGCAGAAAATAGTAGGTGAGGCTGAATCGCGTTCAGCGCCATGCACGAGAATGACGATGGGGACCTTTTTTCTTCCCCTTGGGCATGACGAGGCGCCCTTCGAGCGAGGTGCCGTGACTTTCGAATTTCGTATCCATGGTGTCGAACGTCAGGCGGCGGCCATGTTCTCCGTCGAAATCGGTGGCTCCGCTGTCGCAATCGGAAAGCGACACTTTTTTCCCGTCGGCGCGGCCGGTCCAACCAAAGCTGCTGGACCAGCCTGCGCCACCGGTCCGGCGCAATCCGTCCGTCGTGCCGTCGAAACGGCGCCAGCGCAGCGTGTCCCCATCCGACGGCGCGATATCGACGATGCTTCCGTCAGCGAGGCGATAGGCGCCGACAAGGCACGCCGGCGCATCCTCGGCGCCAACGCCGGCGATCGGTGACGCAAGCGCCGCGAGCAGGGTTATCAAGCGGCGAAAATGGCCTGATAGTTGCCATCATGTCAGGAGCACCTTTCCACGTGTGGGACCAGCGCGCGAAAGCGAAAAGCGCGGTTGCAGGGAATTCCCTATTTGCGTTGAGCGGCCATGCGTTTCTGGATGTGCGTTACCAACAGTTTCGACGTCGCCTCGACACGCGGCAGCGCGCGCATGTCGACATGGACGCCCATCCAGAGCTCTCGCTCCGGAACCGGGATGTCTAGGCGAGACAGTGCCGGAATGGCATCGCCAAGCATGTGCGGCAGGCAGGCAAGGCCCAGCCCGGCGGAAGCGGCGCTCGCTTGTGCTTCCCGGCTGTCCGTGCGCAGGGCGATCCTGGCCGCATGGGCTGTCTCCGTCAGCCATGCGAGATCGGCGACAGGACCGGCGTCGCCTTGCATCGCGATGACGAAATGCCCGGCAAATCCATTTTGGCTTGAGGGAATGCCATGCGATTCGAGATAGCCAGGCGCGGCATACAAACCAAAACCGATCCGGCCGAGGCGCTGCGCAATCACCTCCTGATGCTCGAAACGCCTGAGGCGGAAGGCGATATCGGCGTCGCGCCGGACAAGATTGGCAGCCCGCGCATCGCCGGCGAGTTCCAGCGAAATATCGGGGTGAACAGCCGATATCTCCGCGCATGAAGGCGCGAGCACGTGCGCGCAGAACCATTCCGGCGCGGTAATGCTGACGATGCCGGACGGCCCGGCATCCCGGCCGCTCGCCTTGCGTTCGACCGCGAGGATCTCGCCTTCGATGCGCTCGAGCCCGGATAGAAGGGTGCGTCCGATTTCCGTCAGTTCCGCGCTGCTTGGCGTGCGATGAAACAGTCTGGCTCCGAGACGCGATTCCAACGCGGCGACGCGCCGCCCGACGGTAGGCTGTGTCGTGTGCAGTGCACGAGCGGCCGCGGAGAGCGACCCTTCTCTCGCGACCGCCAGCACAAACTTCAAATCGTCCCAATCCGTCATGAAGCGCCCGGCGAACCGAAAGAAGTGCTGATCGAGGCGCGTTTCAACGAGGCGTAGTCCCGGCAACTCTCTCGCCAAAGTTCAGGGAAGCCCGGTTGCTGTAGGTTTCCACCCGAAAATCCCGCACGTCCGCCGAGACGAAATGGACGTCGGGAAGCAGCCCGCACAGCGCACGCACCACCGCCTCGGAAAGCATCTTCTTCTCGCGATCCGAGCGCCCGCTGAGAAGGCCGATCGTCACATGGATATAGTCGTCCTTCCGGCCGCCGACCATGTCATGACGGTAAACCGTCAACCTCGACTTCACGTCGCCGGGCGTGAAAAGCCCGGTCGCATCCGCGGCGTCGTGAACGGCTTTGACCAGGTTATCCAGATCCGCTTTCGCCTCGATGGAGGCCGAGCACTCGATTACGCAATGGGGCATTTCGTGTTTCCTCGATCCTAGGACCTGCGCGTGGCGATCGTCACAACAACCCGCCGCTTACCGGGAAGTGCGGCGCCAGACCGAATAGGCGACGATACCGCTGCTCGATGCGCTGGCCGGCACCGCGTAGCTCAGCAGCCCATTTTGAAAGCTGTAATCGCGCACCTGGCGCTTGCCTTCCCAGTTCGGGAAGGATGCAGCCTGCACCTCGAAAACAAGCTGGTGCTTCGCCCGGTCGATGCTGACCGTGCCGAAATGGGTGCTCGATCCGGTTACCGCCTGCTTATACTCATCCGCAGTCCCGCGCGCCTTGTCGCCGCCGGCGAAGACTGGTCGGTCGACCCTGAATATCTGCATATTGTAGCGCCCCGCAGCATCCACCATCAGCAGGCCTTGCGGATGCTCGCCATAATTCGTGGTGCGCGTGCCGTCGGGGCGGATTTCATAGGCCGAGTCCATCACCCAGGTTCCAGCAAGCGATTGAAGGTCTTCCAAGGGCGCGGAACTTGCCGTGGAAGTAGAGGCCAGCGCCATAAACGCGGCTCCAACGAGAAGACGAGTCATCACAGCACCCTTCCGTAACCAGCGAAGCAGGTTACGTATTGAGCCACGAGTCGAAACCTGTCAATGTGGTTACATGAAGAAAGTTTCTGACGACCCCTTGTCCGAAGACCGCGACGGGTTCCGCTTCCGCGGGGACTGCCCGGCGATCGATCTCGCAGCGACTCTTCAGGGACGACTGAAGCCCGCCCCGCGAGAATTGCTCGCCACCCCGGACGATCTCGACCGCTGGCTGGTTTCCGCCGGACTGATCGGATCCAGGCCAGGCGCCGATGAGGACGATCTGCGTCTGGCGCGCACATTGCGCGAGGCGATCTTCACCCTGGCGGGAAATGTTCTCGAGGGGGCGTTAGATGCCGGCGCGGTGGAGGCGCTCAACCGGATCGCCGCCATGCCGGCGGCGATTCCGGCGCTTCGAACGGATGGCGGGGTTGCAATCGAGCCTTCCGCATCAGGGCTGCTTTCGACCCTAGCGCGGGAAGCGATCCATCTGTTCGGCAGCGAAAATGCCGCCCGTCTGCGCCAATGCGAGGCGCCGGCTTGCACGATCTTCTTCGTGGACATGTCTCGTTCGGGCGACCGCCGTTGGTGCTCGATGGCGGCCTGCGGTAACAAGGCCAAGGTCGCCGAGTTCCGCCGGCGCAAGCGCGAAGTCGATGGCGGCAAATCACGCTTGCCAACGAAGCCGTGAGCCAAAGGCAGCCCGAGCCTCACTATCGGATTCTCATAACCGTTACAATTTTAGCCAATCGAGCCGATCGTGCAGCGTGGACGGGACAACCTCGATGACCATGGCAGTTGCCACACCCGCCAAAATAAACGGATCTTGGTCGACCCGAGCTTGGATAGCGGAGCGGTTGTCTCCCAAAGCGAGCAACGCTCCCCCCGTGCGCGGGCGTTGGCCACCGGAGAGGATAAGGACCCCTTCTTCGAAGCCTTGCTTTACCCAGGCCTTGTGAGCGGTGAGATGGCGATCGACCTCATCCAGCGGCTTCGTATAGGTGAGGAGAATGATGAACATGATACGTCTCACGGTAGGAGGATGAGGCTGCCGGTGGTGCGACCACCTTCGAGATCGCTGTGGGCGCGAGCGGCCTCGCGCAGCGAATATTCACCGCCGATGTTGCTGGGAAGGCCATCGGTTAGTACCGCAAAGAGATCGGCTGCCGCTGGCCTGTAGAGCGTCGCGTCGTTCGCATAGGCGATGACGCTCGGCCGGCTGAGGCTGATGCAACGTACCGGGCCGAGCTGGCTTACATCGACAGCCGGTACGGGCCCTGCGGCCTGGCCCACGCTCGCCACGACGCCGAAGGGACGCACGCTTGCAAAGGTCCGCGCCAGCATTTCGCCGCCGATGCCGTCACAGGCGAGATGCACGCCCAATCCACCCGACGCGCGCTTCACCGTATCAGTCCAATCTGACGCCGTGTGCAGCACCACGAGATCGGCACCCGCAGCTTCCGCCGGGCCAATCTTTGCTTCCGAGCCCACGGTGGCGATCACAGTGGCGCCTAGACGCTTGGCCCATCGTGTCAGGAATTGGCCCAGGCCGCCGGCCGCAGCATGCACCAGCACGAAATCGCCGGGCTGAATGGAATAGACCTTATGCAACAGCATATGCGCCGTCAGGCCGCGGAGCATGGCGCTGCCGGCGACCCTATCGGAAATCCGCTCTGGGATTTTGACGACGCGGGCGTCGGGAAGATTGCGGCGCTCGGCATAAGCGCCGGGCGGGAGGCCCGCATAAGCGACCCGATCGCCAACTTCGATTCCGCTGACCTCCGGCCCGACAGCTTCGACTACGCCGGCACCTTCGACGCCGATGACAGCGGGGAGGTGTGGCAAGGGATAGAGACCGATGCGGTGATAGATGTCGATGAAATTGACGCCGATAGCGGTTTGCCGGACCTGCACTTGGCAAGGTCCCGGCGGTGGGACGTCAACGTCGACGGCCACCAGAACCTCGGGGGCGCCGATGGCCTGCATTTGAATGGTGAGTGACATATCGTTCTCCTTCTCCACACTGTTAAGTCCTTCCAGTCTGAGTGGGAATTCGGTGACGATGCGCACTTTCTGTGTATAAATTCACCGAGTAGCGATGTTCGACTGGCAAGACCTCCACTTCTTCAACGTCCTGGCTCAGCATGGTTCGCTGTCGGCGACGGCCCGCGAACTTGGCGTGGACCATGCGACAGTGGGACGCCGGATCGCTTCGCTTGAAACCGCTCTTGGACTGCGTTTGATCGACCGCCTACCTCGAAGCTGCCCGTTGACGGAGGATGGCGTGGCGGTTGCGGAGCTAACCCGCCAGATGGAAGCCGATGCGCAAGCTGTGCTGCGACGCGCCCGTGGTAGCGCCTCACTCTTGGCTGCCACCGTAAGAGTGAGTGCGCCGCCGGCGTTAGCGACCTTTTGCATCGCCCCCTGTGTCGGCGAGCTACGGCGAGCGCACCCGAATCTGAAGCTCGTGCTGCAAGGTTCTTCTTCCATCGCGGCCTTGGATCGTGGGGAGGCGGACATCGCGGTTCGACTGAGCAACATCATGGATCGCCGCGAAACTCCGACCGCCGCAGCCGTGCTCGCTGCCGATACTCCAGCCATGGCTTTGCCCGCTCGTCGCCTTGTTGCCCATGGGATCAAGATGATGCGCGGCGGCTACCGCCTGTTGCTCCATTATCCGATCAAATCAGGTGACGGCAGGCCGGGATAATCTGCCGCCACTCAGCAGCATGATCCGGCAATTTTCGTCGTTCAGAAATCCCCATGGTCGTCCCATGGGCGATAGTTGCCGAAATCGCGGAAATCGCTATGGTTCAATGATGACTGTCGCTGATGCACTATTTCAACCTTCTCCGAACAATGACGATGACGCCGCAATGATCGCGGAAGCTGTCCGTTGCGTGGAAGCATTCACTGACCGCTTCAATGCGCGCGACCTTGCCGGGATGGACGCGCATCTGCATTTTCCTCACATTATTTTGTCAGGTGAACAACTCGTCATCTGGACTGAACCGGGCAATCTGCCCGCATCATTCTTCGAAGACCTCGAACGCGACACGGGATGGGCTGAAACAAGATATCAGCGCAAGGATGCGGTGCTGGTTAGCCCCCGTAAGGTTCATCTTGTGGTCGAATATACGCGAAACCGCGCCGATGGGTCGGTCGCGAGCAATCATAGCAATTTGTGGGTTGTCACATTTGACGGTGGCCGTTGGGGCATCAAGCAACGCTCCTACTGATCGAGCCAAGGAAAAAGATACGCGGGGATGGATCACTGCGCGGCGAGTGCTTCGGCAATGAAAGCCGATTTCGCCTCGGTATAGCCGTCACGGTCGTTGCCGAATTGTGCGGCCAGGCGCTCTTTCAAAACGCCATAACGTTCGGCCTTGTCCGGATTAGGGCGAGAACCTTGTCATCAACGGCGATTATCTCGCCAACGGCATCCGTGAGCGTGCGAGCGAGTTGACCACGCTGGAGCTTGGTCCCGTCACCGAGATCGAGCAAAGCCGCAAACTGTCGGCCGAAATCGACCAGGATCGTTTCACCCGCATCGACCGCGCCATGACCGAGGAAGCTGATGACCGCCTCCTTGACCTGTGCCGCGAGCCGGCCGATCTCAAGCGCCAGTTCGACCGGATGCTACGCCTGCGCCGGCTCGCCAAGCTGGAAAAGATGGGCCTCGCCACCGAGCAAGCGCCGGACGTGTGGGAATTGGGCGAGCGGATGGAGCCGACTTTGCGCGAGCTGGGCGAGCGCGGCGACATCATCCGCAATATGCTCAAGGCGCTGAAGGCCGATGGACTGGAACGAGATCCGACGACGTTCCAGATTCATGACGCCGCCCCCGAAGTCCCGATCGTCGGCCGCGTCGTCGATAAGTATCTGTCCGACGAGCTGGGCGATAACCTGACCGTCGTGGTGGATGGGATCGATGGCCGGACCCACCATGTCGCCGGCATCGACCCGGCCCGCGTCGCGGACGCACGCACAGGCAACGTGATCGAGGTTGGTCCACCATTTACCGCTGACCGTCCATCCGACCGCGCTATTGCCGCTATCGCCGAGGACGGCATTTATCGACCGAGCCGCCATCTCGAACAGGCAAAGTTCGAGGGGCGTGTTCCGGGCGACGACTATGAGGGCTTTGTCGATGCTCAAGTTCGGCGGATGATCGACCTCTCTCAGAGGAGCGTTCAGTTCGGTGACTTTGAAGCTCTTCATCGTTTCCAACGCTGGCGTTGCGACGCTGCGATCAGGCGCTCAGGCGAATGTTCGGAGCCGCGATGCTTTCGCTCATGACGTTGACGAGCGCAGGCTTTCCGCTCGCCAACGCGCGTTCGAGCGCAGCAGGAAGATCTTCCGCACGACTGACGAATTCTCCATGCCCTCCCAACGCCTCGACGACGAGGTCGTAGCGGGCGGGCGTGAGGTCCATGTGGTGCACGCGGTTCGATCCGTAGGACCTCAACTGGATCTGGCTTTCCGCGTTCCAGCACGCGTCATTGCCGACCACGGCCACGAACGGAAGCCGGCACCGGACGGCCGTCTCGAACTCGGCCAAATGGAAGCCTAGGCTGCCGTCACCGATCACGGCGAAGACCGGCGCTTTCGGTTCTGCGTACCGTGCCGCAAGCGCCAGCGAGAGCGAACTGCCGATCGCTCCGGAGACGCCGTTCACGAGGCGCCGTCTCGACGGCAGCATGCTCTGAGCCCACTGCCCGATCTCGCCGCCATCCGAAACCAGAACCGAGCGTTCGTCCCGTTCGATGTAGGTCCGCAGAACACGCAACACTTCGGCGGGATGGAGGCGTCCCTTCGTCGAAGAGGCGATCGTAGTCCACTCCCCCGGCCTGTCATCGAGTGCTGCGCGGGCCTGCGTGAGCCAGTCGGGGTTTCGACGCTTTGCGCTCGAAGCCCGTGCGAGCAACGTCTTCGCCGCGGGCATTGTATCGGCGACACATCCCATCAGAAGACGAACACCCACCTCGTTCATTGCACGCCCGACCATGGCCGGGTCCGGATCAATAGCGACAAGTCGGACGTCCGGGCGGTAGGCCGGTTCAGCAGCCCATTTCGTCGTGAAATCTAACGCCTTTCCCAGAAGCACGACGAGGTCGACAGTCCGGAGGAGATCCGAAAAGCCCCCCGAGCCCTGAATCCGCGGTACCGCGCGGGCTCTCCAGGACTACCGTTGGCGTGTTCGTAGCGAGTTCGATGTCCTTGAGAAGCTCGCGCCCTTCAACGTTTGAAAGCGACGGCGGAGCGAAGATGATCGGTCGTTCGGCCGAAGCGATCGCCGCGAGGATGCTGTCCGCGACCTCCGCCGCGATGCCCGGCCCTTCGGATGGACCGCGTTCGTCCGGCCAGACGACGTCGTCCGCGACGACTGTCTCGTCGAGAAGATCGGATGGCAGGCTGACATGAACAGGGCCCGGCCGCCCTTCCCGCGCCAGTCGAAATGCTTCTCCGATGTCCTTTCCAAGCGACGCGGTCGCCTTCGCTGTCCAGGATGCCTTGGTCACGGGCTTCGCCATGTCCGCCTGCCTGATTTCCTGGAAGCCGCCCCGTCCCAGCTCCCACGTCGCCGCGTGCCCCGAAAGAAGCACCATCGGAGACTCGGCCGCTTGGGCCGCGAACAACGCTCCGAGTGCGTTCACGTGGCCGGGTCCTCCCGTCACCATCGCCACCCCAGGCTCGCCGGTGATACGCCCCCATCCGTCGGCCATGTGCACGGCGGCGGCTTCATGCCTCACATGCGTAAGTTGGATCTTGGTGTCGATGACGGCATCGAAGATCGACATGATGTGGTTGCCGGACAGTGTAAAGATCCGTCCGCAGCCGAGCCGTTCGAGCGACCTGGCGACGATATCGGCTCCGCGCAGTTTGTAGGACACGTCGCGATTCTCCGCTTCTGCTTTTCATTGTTGGGCCGTAGGCCCTTGCTGGGATTGGACCGTCGAGCTCTCAGCCGAAGACGTAGTCGGGCAAGAACATCGTCAACGACGGAACGTAGGTAATGATGGCGAGCACGATCAGGAGAAGGATGAGGAACGGCAGTATCCCCTTGATCACTTCGCCGATTGGCGCGTTCGAGATCGTGGCGAGAACGAACAGATTGAGCCCGACCGGAGGATGGATCAGCCCAATCTCCATGTTGTGGGTGAAGATGATCGCGAAGTGGATCGGATCCACGCCTAGCGGCTTCAACACTGGGGCCAGCACCGGAAGAACGAGGAGCAGCGTCGCCATGACCTCAAGAAAACAACCGAGCACAAGCAGCAAGATATTTATCGCGAGCAGGAATTCCCAAGTCGACAGTCCGTGGGCCAGCGTGAACTTGACGAGCCTGTCGGGAAGGCCCGATTCCGCCACCCAATGGCCGAAAGCCAGCGCGCTGGCGACGATGAGCATGATCGCGGCCGCACTCCGCATAGAGTCAGCGACGACTTCGAGCGTCTGCTCCCACCGGAAACCGCGATAGTAGAAGAGCGATACGGTCATCGCCGCGACGGCCGACAAGGCGGCTGCCTCGGTCACGGTGACGAGCCCGCCGTAGATCCCAACGACGACGATCACGGGCACCAATAGGGCCGGCAGGGCGTGAAGAGTCATCCGGACGCGGTCGCCGAACGGCAAGGCGGGCTCGACTGGAAAGTTGCGGCGCCTGGCGTCGTACATCACCCAAAGGATGAAGGCCGCAGCCTGCAACAGACCGGGCAAAATCCCGGCGACGAACAGGCGGGGCACGGACTGGTCCGTGACGATCCCGTACAGGATCAACGCCAGGCTTGGCGGGACGACGATCCCGATCGTTCCGGAAGCGCCGATGACGCCGAGCGCGAACGACCGCGGATATCCGCGCTCGATCATGGCGGGCAGCAGGATCGTTCCCATCGCCAGGGCCGTCGCGACGCTGGATCCGCAGATCGCGGCGAACAGCGTACAGGACACGACCGTGACGATGCCGAGCGATCCGCGAAAGCCGCCGAGCCAGGCGACCGCTAGATCGACCAGAGCCTGCGCCACGCCACCCACCCGCATGAAGGTCGCCGCCATCACGAACAAGGGCAACGACATCAAGGTCGGCGAGTTCAGGTGATCCACGATGAGCTGGGCGGTGCCGACCAGGGGCTGCGACGAAATCGCGAACAGCGCCGCCGCACAGATGCCAAGCACCAGGAAGATCGGAAGGCCCGAGGCCAGCAGCCCGAAGAATGCGGTGAAGAATACAGCTATGGGCATCAGGTTCGAACCGTCTGAATGTCGCCTTCGTCGGCGAGCAGGGTCGCTTCGTGCTGTGGAATGTGCCCGGCGCTCAACAGCGATCCGTCGTAGAAGCATAAGAGAGCGATGAGCCGCGCGAGATACCTGACCGACATCAGCGCTCCGGCCGTCGGCAGCGCGGCGTAGTAGGCCCACATTGGGAACTGCAGCACGCTAGAGCTTCTCTCGTCGAGCGCCAGCGACGTGTCGACCACCTGCCAGCCGTACCAGCAAAGACCGACCAGAAAGAAGATCGCCACTACGCAGTTGAATATCTCCAAGATGCGCTGCGTCGCCGGCGACAACAGGCGCAGCACCAGATCCGAACGCACGTGACCGTTGCGCCGGACCAACTGGCTCGACGTGATCATAACCGCCCAGACGAGCAGATAGACGATGACTTCCTCGGCATAGGAGATCGCGTGGTGTGGCATCACGTAGCGGCCGATCACCTGGACGAGGCCGAACGCCAGCGCGACGAGCCCCAGCAGTCCGACGATCGCCTGCTCGATCCTAGTGCACCAATGGTCTATGCGGGTCAGCACGCCCGCGGCCTGATCACTTGCCATGGATGTCCGCCATGACGAGCTTGAGGAAGTCCGGCGAGATCTTGAGCGCCGTCGCGACCTCGTCTTCGTGCTCCACCATCTTGGCCCGCGCCGCATCGCTTTCGGCGGCGGTCGGCGTGACGATCGAGACGCCATTCTTGATGAGCGTTTGGTGCGCGGTGGTCTGAGCGGCGGCCATGTCGGCGCGGTACTGGCCGATCTTCTCCGCCCATACCGTCTTGAACAATTGGCGATCCGCGTCGGACAGCTTTTCGGCGAACGCGTTGCTCAGGACGGGGACGTAGACCCCGAGGAACTGGTGGTCTTCGAGCGCGAAGCGGATGCCGGCATCCCAGAGCTTCATGCTGGCGACCGTCTCGTTGGTCGTCGAGATCCCGTCGAACGTACCCTGCGACAAGGCGAGCGGCACGTTCGGCAGCGCCGTCGTGTTCGGGATCGCTCCGACAAACTTCGCTCGCCACGCCTGCCCCACGCCGCCCGAATTGCGAATCTTGGCTCCGTTCAGAGACTCGAGTGAGGTCAGCGGGCGCTTGGCCGTGTACCAATTGAAAAAGCCGAGATCCAACCACCCGCCGATGACTTCCGACTTGATCCGCTTGGCGATCTGCGCGTTGAGATTCTGTCCGGACTTGCCGTCGATCGCACGGTGGATCACGTCGATATCGCGCCCGTAGAGCGTCGGAAGATTGAGGAAGTCTGCGTCGGGGATCACGGTCGTGAGTATCCACGTGCCTGGCGCGGCCATCTCGACCTGCCCCTGAACCAACGCCTTCACGACATCTGCGTCGTTGTACAGTTGGCCGCTGTGAAAGACCTCGCCCTTGATGCGACCGTCGGAGCGCGTTTCAAGGGTTTGGAGAAAGTCGGTAATCGCCTTGGTCCGTGCATGATTCAGCGGAGAATCCAACGAGCATCGAAGACGCAGCGGCTCGGCGGCGCCCGCGCGCGGTACGAACGGAGCCAAGACTGCGGACGCGGCGACTCCGGCCGCGAATGTCCTTCGCGTGATCATCATGTCGTTTCCTCCTCGTTCTTTTTCGTTTTTGTTTCTTTGGTGGCGCCGAGCAGGCGCTACAGGACCCCGCCCTCGGTTAGCGAAGCGACCTCTTCTTTCGACAACTTGAGCAGAGTTTCGTAGATTTCGGCGTTGTGCTCGCGTGGCATCGGTACTTGAGGGTCATGAACCGCTGCAGCTTCGCTGAACTTGAGCGGAAAGCCCGCAGCGAGCGGTCCGGCGGTGGTCGGCAGATGCGGGCTGCGAACGGGCTGCAGCATGTCGCGTACACGCAATTGATCCCAGGCGACGACGTCGTCGATCGTCCGGATCGGGCCGCAGGCGATGTCGGCCTCGTCTAGCCGCGCGATGATCGTTTCGATCGGCATTGAGGCCGCCCATTTTCCGACGACGGCGTCGACCTTTTCGTTGTTTTCGATGCGCCATCCCGGGTTCATGAATTCCGGCGAATTCAGGAGGTCCTCGCGTCCCATGATGTGCAGGAGCTTCGTCCAGTCCGCCGTCGTGCCGGCACCGATCGCGACCGCGCCGTCGAGCGCTTGATATGTGTTGAACGGCGAGAATCTCGCGATTCGGTTGCCCTGCCGATGCGCAAGTCCCAGATCGCCGTAGCATTCGAAAGGTTCGTCGAAGATCAGAGAGAGCAGACAATCCGCCATCGAAACGTCGATGAATTGGCCCAGGCCGGTTTCATGTCGTTGGTAAAGCGCACCCAGAATGCCCGCCATCGCGAACGTGCCCGCTATCCCGTCCGACAGAGAAGCGCCGGTCTTACTCGGCTGCCCGGCAGGGTCTCCGGTGATGCTCATCATTCCCGTCGCGGCCTGCACCATCAGGTCGAAGGCCTTGCGGTGCCGCTCGGGGCCCGTCGCGCCGTACCCCGTGATCGAGCAGTAGATCAGTCTCGGATTGACGGCACGAAGCGTAGCGTAGTCGATTTTCAGCTTGGCAGTGACGCCAACCTTGAAGTTCTCGACGAGCACGTCCGCTTCGCGGACGAGCTTGAGGAGCACTTCGTGCCCTTCCGGCTTCTTCAGGTCGAGGCTGATCGATTTCTTGCCGCGCGTCCGCTTCAGATAAGCTATTCCCAGATCCTCCGGAGTCCTGCGGTCGAAGGCAACGCCGCGCGGACCGAAGTAGGGAGGCGCGGTAAATGTCGGGTCACCTCCCCGAGGATCATCGATCTTGATGACTTCCGCGCCCATGCCGGCGAGGAACAACGTCGCCTGCGGACCGGACAGAAAACGACTGAGGTCGAGGACGCGGACGCCGCGAAGGATCGGCGGCTTCTCGCCTACAGATGTGGTAGAAGGCGTTTTTTCCGAAATCACGGATCACCCTTGGTCTTAACTCCCTGCGTCTACATTCGCGAGGGGGGTATCCGGCGTCCAATACACAATAGGTCACGTTCGATATGTTCTACGACCGAATTGTCTGCTACTCTGTCGATATGAATATCGAATTGAGGCACCTCCGGTACTTCGTAGCGGTGGCCGAGGATCTGCATTTCGGCAGGGCCGCGAACAGGCTCGGCATCTCGCAGCCCCCGCTCAGTCAGCAGATCCTGGCGCTCGAGCGCGAGATCGGCGCACGGCTGTTCGAGCGGTCGAACCGGCGCGTCGAACTGACCAATGCGGGAGAAAACTTCCTGAAGGAAGCCAAGGAAGTGCTCGAACGGGTGGACGCTGCCGCGATACGCGCCGAGCGGATCCACCGCGGCCAGGTCGGCGAAGTGAGAGTCGGGTTCTTCGGGTCCGCCCCGTTCGTCGAAGGATTCCAGAAGCTCGTCTTCGACTTCCGCGCCGAGCATCCCGACGTCGACTTGATCCTGGAGGAGATGCCGACCTACCAACAGGTCGACGCGATCCTCGACGGGCGCCTCGACCTGGGCTTCGTGCGGCCGCTGCAGCCCAAGCCGGAATCGATCCAATCCGTCGAGATCTCGCGCGAGAGGCTGATGGCCGTGATGAGAGCGGATCATCCGTTGGCCGACAAGCCGGGCGACCTCTCAGTGGCGGATCTCGCCGAAGAGCCCATGGTGCTCTACGCCAGTTCGATCGGCAGCGGGCTGTACCAGAAGATCGTTGACCTGTGCCGGGACTCCGGCTTCGCACCGAATGTCGCGCAGGCAGCGAACGCGACGCCCACGATGATGGGCCTGGTTGCCGCGGGTATGGGCATCTCGATCCTGCCGGAATCCCTCAAGCGGCTTCCGCTGGAGGGCCTAAAGTTCGTGCCGCTGCGCGAGCCGAAGGCGCAGACCGCGGTCTGGCTCGCCAAGCGATGGGACGACCGTTCGTCGTTGGTGCGGCATCTGTTCCAGCGGGCGTCGCGCATCAAGGCCAAGGCGAGCGCGGAGCCCGCGGAAGGCGCGGAAAGGAAGAAGCGGACGCTGAAGGCGCGTTAGCCGAGCGCGCGGTCGCGCACGAACACCTTGTTGTCGTGGAGGTCGGCGATCTCCTCTTCGGTCAGGCCGTATTCGCGCAGCACGTCCGCGTTGTGCTCGCCGAGCCGCGCGGCCGAAAGGCGAGACGGTCCCTGCCATCCGGAGAAGCGCACCGGCATCCCCGGCACCTTGAATTCGCCCAGCATCGGATCAACCGCCGTGCGCACGGTGTTGCGCTGCTTCAGATGGTCGAGCTCGATAACGTCGTTCAGGTCGAGCACCGGCGCCACCGGGATCCGATGCTTCTCGAGCCGCTTGAGGCATGCCTCGCGCGTGCCGACCGAAGCCAGCCAACCTTCGAGGATCTCCTTGAGCAGGTCGTTGTTGTTGCGCCTGGAACTCGCGCTCACGAAGCGCGGATCGTTGAGAAGCTCGGGCATCTCGAGCGCTCCCACCAGTTGCGGCCATTGATGGGCCAAGGACATCAGCGTGATGTACTTGCCGTCGCCGCACTTGAAAATGCCGGTCGGACCGCCGTCCGGATGCTGCGAACCGGTCCGCTTCTGGACGTACTTCCGCCCGAGCTTCGATACGCGAGGGATGCTCGCTTCGTGCATGTGGAAGTAGGTGTCGAGCAAGGTGCTCTCGACGAGTTGCCCCTCGCCGGTGCGCTCGCGATGGAAGAGCGCGGTGACAATCGCCAGGGCGGCGGATACGCCGGTCGAGACGTCGCCGATGGCCATCGTCACCATCGCGGGGCTGCCGTCTGCTTCTCCGATCATTCCGGTCACGCCCGCATAGGCCTGGCCCATGTAGTCGTAGCCCGGCTTCTCGCTGAGGTCGCCGGTCTGGCCGGCGAAGGAGATCGAACACATCACGAGGCGAGGGTTGAGCTTCTTCAGGTCTTCGTAGGACATGCCGGCGCGGGCCATTACGCCGGGGCTGAAGTTCTCGACGAGCACGTCGGCCTTCGCGATCATGCCCTTGAGGATTTCCCGCGCGCGTTCGTTCTTGAAATCCAGAGCGATGCCCCGCTTCGAGTGATTGTGCTGGAAGAAGTAGGTGCTGTGGGGCGCGGCCTCCGCCGGCGCGTCCTTCGCCTTGACGCCCTGCACGCGCGACCTGTCGCCGTAAGGAGCCAATTCGACCTTGACGACGTCGGCTCCCATCTCGGCGAGGACGCGCG
Organism: Bradyrhizobium sp. NAS80.1; assembly: GCF_001908205.1. Taxonomy (GTDB): domain Bacteria; phylum Pseudomonadota; class Alphaproteobacteria; order Rhizobiales; family Xanthobacteraceae; genus Bradyrhizobium. The sequence goes on along the minus strand of NZ_LGHL01000009.1, from coordinate 4,304 downwards.
AGGCGGTGGGACCGGCGACGAACTGGGTTATGTCGATGACCTTGATGCCGGACAGCATGGGCAGTGTACCACTCGTCGTCATCGCTTGGCGCTCCCGTTCGTTTGTTATGGAGGCCTACGAATATTTGGGGGCCATCGCGCGGTCCAATACGGAAGGCAACTCGATTGAGACGCCGCACGACTTGTCGAAGCGCCTCCCCAGCAAGTCGTTTTACGACTGAATCATGACTTTCATAGTCTTGGACGGCACAAATCCCCCTGCCTAACGTCTCGAACCATAAAACGAACGCGGGAGGCTCGATTGATCAAGCTGTACTTCTGGCCGACCCCGAATGGCTACAAGATCTCGATCCTTCTCGAGGAACTCGGACTGCCCTACGACGTCCAGGCCGTGCATATCGGCAAGGGCGAGCAGTTCGCGGAAGATTTCCTGCGGGTTAGCCCGAACAACAAGATTCCGGCGATCGTCGATCCCGAAGGGCCGGACGGAAAGCCGTTCGCGCTATTCGAGTCGGCGGCGATCATGATGTACCTCGCGGAGAAGAACGGTTTCCGCTTCATGCCGGCCGAGATGGGTCCGCGTTATCAGGTGACGCAGTGGCTCGCCTTCCAGGCCGCGAGCATGGCGCCGGCGCTCGGGCAGGCGCACCACTTCCGGGAATATTCCAAGGAAAAGATCCCCTACGCCATCGATCGCTTCACGTCGGAGGCGGAGCGCCTCTATCGCGTGCTGGAACGTCGCCTCTCGGAGAACGAGTATCTCGCCGGCGACTATTCCATCGCCGACATGGCGACCTATCCCTGGCTGAGGTCGCACAAGTTTCAGGGCCAGCATCTCGACGATTATCCGTCGATACAGCGCTGGTACAGCGCGGTCCGTGAGCGCCCCGCCGTGCAGCGCGGCCTGGCCGTGCTGAAGGAACGCTTTGAGAAGAACAAGAAGCCGCCACAGGGCGCGGCCTGGGACAACCTTTTCGGAAACAAGCAATTCGGCCGACCCTCGGGCGGCAGTTCGTCGCAATAACAAAACGGAGACAAAGTCGTGACGAAGACCATCGATTTCTATTGGGATCTGGGCAGCACCAACAGCTACTTCGCCTTGCATCTGATAAAGCCGATCGCGAAGAAGCACGGTGCCACCGTCGTGCCGCACCCGTTCAATCTCGGCTACGTCTTCAAGAAGCAGAACTACGTGCTGATGGAAGAGCCCAAGGTCAAGCTGCGTTCGCGGAAGATCGACCTGATGCGCTGGGCGAAAAAGTACGATCTCCCGTTCCAAATGCCGAAGAAATTCCCGATGAAGACCAGCCCTGCCCTGCGCGGTGCCCTCGCGATGCGCCGTTTCGGCAAGGAGTGGGAATTCATGGAGAAGATCTTCGCCGCCTATTGGGAGCGCGACGACGCTTCCGTCGGCGAACTCGCCGGCCTGAAGCCGATCGCGGCCGAACTCGGCGTGGATCAGGCCGAGTTCGAGAAGCTGGTCGAGAGCAACGAGATCCGCGACGCACTCATCGCGGAGACGGACCGTGGGCTCGAGCGCGGCGCCTTCGGCGTCCCGACCTTCTTCGTCGGCGAGGAGATGTTCTGGGGCAAGGACCGTATGGAATTCATTGACGACGAGCTCACGAACCCCACCCCCCCCGCCGGGTTCGCCGCAGTCCTTCCCAGGTGGCCGGCTGATGGAAAAGACCCTCAAGCAATCCGCCTCGAGCCGTCCCCACGCGCATGCGCTTGCGCAGTTCGCCTGGGACGACCCGTTCCTGCTTGATCAACAGCTCACGGAAGACGAGCGGATGATCCGGGATACTGCCCGAGAGTATGCCCGGGAGAAGCTGCTGCCGCGCGTGACCGAAGCCTATCTGGACGAAGACACCGATCGCGAAATTTTCCGCGAGATGGGCGCACTCGGCCTTATCGGCGTGACCTTCCCAGAGGAGTACGGCTGCGCCGACGCCGGTTACGTCTCCTACGGTCTCGCCGCACGCGAGATCGAGCGCGTCGACTCCGGCTACCGCTCGATGAACAGCGTGCAGTCTTCGCTGGTGATGTATCCGATCTACGCCTACGGCGACGATGCGCAGCGCAAGCTGTATCTCCCGAAACTCGCTACCGGCGACTGGGTCGGCTGCTTCGGCTTAACGGAGCCGGATGCAGGATCCGATCCTGGCGGCATGAAGACGCGGGCCGAGAAGGTCGCGGACGGCTACCGGCTCACCGGATCGAAGATGTGGATCTCGAACGCCCCGATCGCCGACGTGTTCGTCGTGTGGGCAAAGTCGGCCGCGCACGACAACCAGATCCGAGGTTTTGTCCTCGAGAAGGGAATGAAGGGTCTTTCGGCGCCAAAGATCAAAGGCAAGCTCTCGCTGCGCGCCTCGATTACCGGCGAAATCGTGATGGACGGTGTGGTCGTGCCCGAAAGCGCGCTGCTGCCGAACGTCTCCGGGCTCAAGGGGCCTTTCGGCTGTCTCAACCGGGCGCGCTACGGGATCTCCTGGGGCGCGATGGGCGCGGCGGAAGACTGCTTTCACCGAGCTCGGCAGTACGCGCTCGACCGCAAGCAGTTCGGCCGTCCGCTCGCCGCCACGCAACTGATCCAGAAGAAGCTCGCCGACATGATGACCGAGATCTCGCTCGGTCTGCAGGCTTCGCTGCAGGTCGGACGCTTGATGGACTCCGGCCAGATGGCGCCGGAGATGATCTCGATCGTCAAACGCAACAATTGCGGCAAAGCGCTCGACATCGCGCGTGTCGCCCGCGACATGCACGGCGGCAACGGCATCTCCAGCGAATTCCAGGTCATGCGCCACGCACAGAATTTGGAGACCGTCAACACCTACGAAGGCACCCACGACGTGCACGCCCTGATACTCGGGCGCGCCATAACCGGCATCCAGGCATTCTCCTGACCGCCGACGAATTCCAAGGCCCCGGCCTCAAGAGACCGGGGCCTTTTTTTGCGCAACAAAAAACGAAAACTGGGAGGAAGGCATGAATAGGCGCGATTTCATCAAGCTGGCCGGTACAACCGCAGTCGGGACAGCGCGGTTGCGGCGCCGCCGATCGCTCAGTCGGATCCGGAAGTGAAGTGGCGAATGTCGGCGAGTTGGCCGAAATCGCTCGACATTCCCTACGGAGGCGTGGAGGTCATCGCGAAAGCGGTCGCCGCCGCGACGGACGGTAAATTCCAGATACAGACGTTCGGGGCCGGTGAGATCGTGCCTGGCCTTCAGGTCCTCGATGCCGTTCAGAACGGCACCATCGAGATGGGGCACACCGTGTCTTACTACTATTTCGGCAAAGACCCCTGCTTTGCGTTCGGATCGTCAGTGCCCTTCGGGCCGAATTCGCGACTGAACTAGGCCTGGTACTTGGTCGGCAGCGGCAAAGAGCTCCTGAACGACTTCTACAAGAACTACAACGTCACCTCTCTGTTCGCCGGCAACACCACGTGCCAGATGGGCGGTTGGTTCAGGAAGGAACTGAAATCCGTAAGCGACCTGCAGGGCCTGAAATTCCGCATCGCGGGTCTCGCCGGAAAGGTGATGCAAAAGCTCGGCGTCATTCCGCAGCAACCCGCGGGCGGAGACATCGATCCAGCCCTCGAAAAGGGAACAATCGATGCCGCCGAGTGGGTCGGGCTCTACGATGACGAGAAGCTCGGCTTCTACAAGGTCGCCCCGCACTATTACTATCCAGGCTGGTGGGAGCGCGGCACGATGCATCTGGCGTTCGTGAACCTGGATAAATGGAACGCCCTGCCGAAGCGCTACCAGAACGTCCTCGAACAGGCGACCCAGGTGTACGATAAATACGACATGCTCAAAGAGAAGCGTGAGGTCGTTAATCTACTTGCGAGCGAGCTACGCCGCATCGTTGGTAGTCGACCAGCGATGGCTGGACCAAAAATTTGAATCTATCCGAAGGCGCTCTACAGCCCCGAGTGTGGCTCTGCTGCTTTCCCTCGTTTGAGCTACAGGTTCTTCCACCGGTAAGCTCCGTCTCCATGCTGGTCGGACCTCGGGCCTGACGACCTATATCCCGACCAGCAAGAACATTGGGCACTTCCGACAGTACTGCCATCCCTCGGGAGGACACCTGCCCGCCGGACCGGCCCCAAGCGGCTCAGAGGCTGTCCCGTGCGTTCAACCTGCTAGTGTCCTGAACCAGAAGTTCGCAGCATTGGAACGAGGCGATATCGGCCCTGAGGGCGGCTACGCTGCGATAGACGCCGCGCCGGATCTTCTTATCGGTGAGGAGCGCGAAGAAGCGCTCGACTTGGTTGAGCCATGACGAACTGGTCG
>NZ_LGHL01000089.1 GCF_001908205.1 Bradyrhizobium sp. NAS80.1 | reverse complement strand
AGCCGGACCGTTCGTCACTCCCACGCATCGCGCCCCCTAGTTAAATCCTGATCCTAGAGAATCACGACACGAAACGCTTCGCTACCGACTTCTTCAACAGCCTGCTAGAGCGAAGTGGATACCGGTTCGCGTAAAGAAAACGCGTCAAAACTAAAATCTAGAGCCCCGTTCCGATTCTATCGGAACGGGGCGCTAGTCCGATAGACCAACGCACAAGGTCGAAGCCGTTCATCGCCCGTACAGGTTTGCGGCGATCAAATGGCCGGCTGAAAAAACCTGAGCGTCGTCAATAACTCGAAAGCTGTTCCGATGGGGAAGGGCCGCCTGCCTGGGGGCGTCGTGGCAAGCGTCGTGGCCTGTGCCGCGCTGCTTTTGCTCGTGCTTGCGAGCGTGCCGGCGCGCGCCCAGACGGCGTTCGACCGGCCCGGCGGCGACTATTTCAGCACACCGATCCCGTCAGGCGACCCCGAGGATTGCGCGCTGCTGTGCGAGCGCGATCGCCGCTGTCGTTCCTGGAGCTTCAGCTATCCCGACGTCGAAGGCGGTTCGGCGGTGTGCTGGCTGAAGAATACGGTGCCGGCGCGCGTGGCGGGAAACTGTTGTATCTCCGGGGTGCGCGGTGCCGGCGTGATCGAGCCGCGGATCGAAGGCGTGGAAACGTCGATCGATCGCCCCGGCGGGGACTTGCGCAATTTCGAGCTCAAGGAAGGCGAGGGCGTAGAGGCTTGCAAGGCCGCCTGCACTGCTGACAACAAATGCCGCGCCTTCACCTATGCGCGTCCCGGCTACACAGGGCGCGAGGCGCGGTGTTTCCTGAAAAAGGAAATCAAGCCGCCGCGCCGCAAGGCGGGGTTCACGTCCGGCGTGGTGCGGTAGGGTTCGCACTCATGCCCTGCGGCGCAGCATCGAAAGCGCTCGACACACTAGGGTGATGCGCTGCTGAACCGGGGCCCATGCAGCCCCGCAATACGTTGCACGATGGGTCCCGGCTCTGCGCCGCATCGCTTCGCGACGCGTCTTGTCCGGGACACGAGAGTTTTATTCGCTCGCCGCGATCACGGAAATCTCCGGCCACAGCGTCTTCCATCGCTCCGCCTTCGCGGCGTAAGCCGCCGCGGAAAAATTCGGAGCCCGATTGGGCCGTGCAATCAGCCTTGCAATATCTTCGAAGCCGTGCAGTGCGTAGACCTCATAGCCATTGCCTGCGCGCCTCACGCCGACCTGCGTGTTCCGGGTGAGAAAGCGGTCGATGCCATCCGTCGAACACGTCAAGGGCGGATAAGGCAGGCCGTGCTTGTCGGGATACCACAGGTGCACGCGCGCCTGGTTGCGGATCTCCACCTTGGCACCGAGATGCCCGAGCCGCGCATGCAGCTTGCGGATCACCGCATCCTCCGCTTCCCAAGAGGTATCAGGGTCGATCGCGCGTTTCGTGAGCACGTTCCAGACCGTCTGCGCGAGGCACCCTGCGACCAGCCAGGCATCCGGCAGCGCGAGGTGATGGAGTTCCTCGATGATCGCGACGTTGACCGGATTCTTCAGCGCCAGCGCGAGGAAGCGCGCCTCGTCCATCGCGCCGCTCATGCGCCCTCGCGCGCGTCATGGTGGGCGCGCGCCGCCTTCGAGGCCAGCGCGCGCCAGCGCCGCCGCAGGAAAGGCTCGACGATCGCGCGGTTCGCCTTCGACAGGCGGATCAGCACGATCGGATAGTCGGCGTAGTGATCGGTGAAATAGAAAATCCCGGGCTGGCTCTCGACCAGCATCGTGCGCTCGTCGATCGGCACGTCCGGCATCACCAGGCTGTCGCCATCCTCCTTCAGGCGCGCCAGCATCTTCTTGCGCACTTTCAGCGCCGGCGTGTCGTAGGAGGTGCCGTCCTCGACCTCCGGCCACGTCAGCACGAATTTTCTGACGTCGTCGAAGGTCATGGGATCAGCTCAATGCACGGCGGTGAAGAACCGGGCGAGCCTGAAACCGGACAGCCAGGTCCACACTGGCTGCCCGCGGATGCCGAGATCCCAGGAGCCGAGGACGGCATCGGCGCGGCCGACCAGATTGTCGATCGGCAGGAGGCCGACGCCGCCGGAGCGCAAGGGTACGCGGCTATCGGCGGAGTTGTCGCGGTTGTCGCCGAGCACGAAGAGATGGCCGGCCGGCACCGTCACCTCCGGCGTGTTGTCGAGCGGACCGTTGTCGCGCATCTTGAAGATAAGATGCGAGACGCCATTGGGCAGCGTCTCGACATAGCGGTGGGCGGGCTCGCTACCGCCATTGTCGTCCTCGGCCGCGCCGACGCCATCCGGCTTCAGCTCGGCGGGACGATCGTTGATGAAGAGCTGGCCCTGGCGCATCTGGATGCGGTCGCCGGGAAGTCCGACGACGCGCTTGACCCAGGCCTGCGAGCGGTCGCCCGGCCAGCGGAAGACCACGACGTCGCCCTGCTTCGGTGTCTCCGCGAAGACGCGGCCGCTCTCGGGCAGGTTGATCTGGATCGGCAGCGATGAGGTGCCGTAGCCATAGGGGAATTTGGAGGCGAGTAGCGCATCGCCGATCAGGAGCGTCGGCTCCATCGAGCCCGACGGCACGTAGAACGGCTCGGCGAGCGCGCCCTTGGCGATGAACACGGCGGCGACGATGCCGGCGAGTTGAACGATTTGCCCACCCCAGCCGCTGCTCTTCCGCTTGGGGGTGACAGTCACCTTCTCGACACTCATGCGCCCGTTCCGCCCACCGTAATGCGTTCCATCAGAAGCGACGGCTGGCCGACGCCGACCGGCACGCCCTGGCCGTTCTTGCCGCAGGTGCCGATGCCGGTATCGAGCGCGAGATCGTTGCCGATCATGCGGATGCGATGCAGGTCGGTCGGCCCGTTACCGATCAGCATGGCGCCCTTCAATGGCGCGCCGATCTTGCCGTTCTCGATCTTGTAGGCCTCGGTGCACTGGAACACGTATTTGCCCGAGGTGATGTCGACCTGACCGCCGCCGAAATTCGCGGCGAAGACGCCGTTCTTCACGGAAGCAAGGATCTCGGCCGGATCGCGGTCGCCCGCGAGCATGTAGGTGTTGGTCATGCGCGGCATCGGCACATGGGCATAGTCCTGGCGGCGGCCGTTGCCGGTCGGCTTCATGTTCATCAGGCGCGCGTTCTGACGGTCCTGCATGTAGCCGACCAGGATGCCGTCCTCGATCAGCACGGTGCGGTTGGTCGGCGTGCCCTCGTCGTCGATCGACAGCGAGCCCCGGCGCGAGGCAATGGTGCCGTCGTCGACCACGGTGACGCCCTTGGCGGCGACCTGCTGGCCCATCAGGCCGGCAAATGCCGACGTCTTCTTGCGGTTGAAGTCACCTTCGAGGCCGTGGCCGACCGCTTCATGCAGCATCACGCCCGGCCAGCCGGCGCCCAGCACGACGTCCATTTCGCCGGCCGGAGCCGGAATCGATTCCAGATTGACCAGCGCCTCGCGCAGCGCGCCGTCGGCGGCATCGCGCCAGTTCTTGCTCTCGATGAATTCCGCATAGCCGGCGCGGCCGCCATAGCCCTTGCTGCCGCTCTCCTGGCGATCGCCCTGGCCGGCGACGACGGAAATGTTCACGCGCACGAGCGGGCGGATGTCGCGATAGCTCTCGCCGTCCGGCCGCAGGATCTCGACGACCTGCCAGGTCGCACCGAGGCTGACGCTGACCTGCCGCACCCGCGGATCCTTGTCGCGCAGATAAGCGTCGATCTCGGCGAGCAGCTTGACCTTGGTCTCGAAGCCCGGTGCATCCAGCGGATTGTCGTCGCCGTAGAGCCGCACATTGGTGTGCGGGGGCGGCGCTGAGAAGCTGCCGGAGTAGCCGCCGCGAACCGCTGCGACCGCATCGGCGGCGCGAATCAGCGCCGGCAGCGACACGTCGGAGGAATGGGCGTAGCCGACCGCGTCGTCCTTGACGGCGCGGAGGCCAAAGCCCTGCGAGGTGTCGTAGGTCGCCTGCTTCAGCCGCCCATTGTCGAACACCAGCGCTTCGGTCTGGCTGTATTCCAGGAACAATTCACCGTCGTCGGCACCGGCAAGTCCGCGCGCGACCTCGTGGCGAACCTGGTCGCGATCGAGATTGGCACGGTCGAGCAGGGAGGTTGTGGCAGGGTTGGTCATGCGTCCGTCCATTATCGGGGGATGTGGGGCAAGATAATGGTTTCGGACCGGTTCCGCGAGGGCGCGAAGTCTCACATTACGGAAACAATAGGTTCTCTGCCCGTCTGCCGCCTACGGCAGCTTGTCGTAGCCCTCGCCGAGCCCGTTCAGGCTGAGCGGGAAGCCGATCCCTTCTTCGGGGGTCTCGAAGATGATGAAGGTCGCGGTCTTGGCAGTGCGGAGCTGGCCGAGCAGCTTGTCGTCCATGACGACCTCGGCGACGCAGCCGTTGGGCAGGCAGCGGACGAAGCCGGCGCGGCCGACGTCCTGGTTGTCGAGCTTCAGCCCGAGGCCGGAGGGCAGCAGGACGCCCAAGGGGGCAACCACGCGCATCAGGCGGCTTTTCTGGTCGGCGGTCTTCAGCACGATCACGGTCAGGCCGGCATTGGAGCGATCTTCGGCCACCACGCTCTGGATCAGGGCGCATTGCTCGGTCTGGGCGCCCGGCGGGGTGTCGCAGCGGATCTGCCAGTCGCCATGGACGGAGCGCACCGCGCCCTGCGCATGGGCCAGGCCCGGGAGCGCCAGGAAGATGACCGCAGTCAGCAGGGCCGCCAGCGCCGAGAGGCCGTTAGCCTGCCTTGCCATGCATCTCGAAATCCCCATCGGGTCGGTCCCTCTGCTCGCCTGGGTCGCTCACACCTGACGGACTGATACGGGAATGACGGCGTCTTGAAGGCGATTCCCAAGCAAATTCCGCGCCGCCATGCACCACCATCGTTCGCACGAATCAGGCGTCTGCGCGGCCGGCTGCCCGTGCCTAACGCGGGCAATTCCGCTGTCAAGCCAGAGCATCCCGGCAAACGGTATTTTTGTCTGATGTTACTAGGAAATATCTTGCGGGTGATCGCTGGCAGAAGGGGCTCAAGACTGCATTGCGATAGATCAAGAATTATGGTTTGAGAGGCTTGATTTCGGCGTTCTAGCGATCTGGCCCCAATCCCTCTTAGAGGTATTCTTGCGCGGCGGTTTGTCAGACGGGCGGATCGAATAAGCATTTCCCGGAAACAGGGGGATGCATTTGGGGTGATTTCGTAAGGGGAGCGCGAACGGCATGAGGATGTCGATGGGCCGGGTAGGCCGGCACTTGCTGGGATTGGCCGTGGCGGGTCTGACGCTGGCGACGGGCGGTGCGGCATTCGCCGAACTCGGGCAACCGTCGCCGTGGGAGTGGACGCTCCAGCCATCCGGCTCGCCGGTGATGGACAACATCGTCTGGTTCCACAATTTCCTGTTCGTGCTGATTTCCCTGATCACGCTGTTCGTTCTGGCGCTGCTCGTGGTCGTGGTCATCAAGTTCAACGCGCGGGCCAATCCGGTGCCGTCGCGGACCACCCACAACACGCTGATCGAGGTGGTGTGGACCCTGGTTCCGGTGCTGATTCTGGTCGGCATCGCGGTGCCGTCGTTCCGCCTGCTGTTCCTCCAGCTCGACGTGCCGAAGGCGGATCTGACCATCAAGGCCACCGGCAAGCAGTGGTACTGGTCCTACGCCTATCCCGATAACGGCAAGTTCGAATTCGACTCGCTGATGGCCCAGGACAAGCAGCCGCGGCTGCTCGGTGTCGACAACGAGATGGTGGTGCCGGTCAACAAGGTGATTCGCGTCCAGACCACCGGCGCCGACGTCATCCACGCCTTCGCGGTGCCGGCTTTCGGCGTCAAGATCGATGCCATCCCCGGCCGCCTGAACGAGACCTGGTTCAAGGCCACCAAGACGGGCATGTATTACGGCCAGTGCTCCGAGCTATGCGGCAAGGATCACGCTTTCATGCCGATCGCGGTGCGCGTGGTCTCCGACCAGGAGTTCGCTTCCTGGGTTGAATCGGCGAAGAAGAAGTATGCAAGCGGCGGCACCAGCACTTACGCTTCCGCCGCCGGCCCGACGCAGTAGGCGACGGGCTTAGGGGACTGAAAGCGACATAAAGGGCGGGACCTCCAGGGTCCGAACGGGACGCAAGGCAGGATTTGAAAATGGCAACGAGCGCAGCGGCACACGGCGATCACGCGCATGACGAGCACGCCCATCCGACCGGATGGCGGCGCTACGTCTATTCGACCAACCACAAGGACATCGGCACGATGTACCTGATCTTCGCGGTCATGGCCGGCATCATCGGTCTGGCGATGTCGATCGCGATCCGGGCCGAGCTGATGTATCCGGGCGTGCAGATCTTCCACGAGACGCACACCTACAACGTCTTCGTGACCAGCCACGGCCTGATCATGATCTTCTTCATGGTCATGCCCGCGATGATCGGCGGCTTCGGCAACTGGTTCGTGCCGTTGATGATCGGCGCGCCGGACATGGCGTTCCCGCGCATGAACAACATCTCGTTCTGGCTGCTGCCGGCCTCCTTCGCGCTGCTGCTCTGCTCGACTTTCGTTGAGGGCGAGCCGGGCGCCAACGGCGTCGGCGCCGGCTGGACCATGTACGCGCCGCTGTCGACCTCGGGCCATCCGGGGCCGGCCGTCGACTTTGCGATCCTGTCGCTCCATCTGGCGGGCGCCTCGTCGATCCTCGGCGCCATCAACTTCATCACGACCATCTTCAACATGCGCGCGCCGGGCATGACCCTGCACAAGATGCCGCTGTTCGTGTGGTCGATCCTGGTGACGGTGTTCCTGCTGCTGCTGTCGCTGCCGGTGCTCGCCGGTGCGATCACCATGCTGCTCACCGATCGCAATTTCGGCACCACCTTCTTCGCGCCCGATGGCGGTGGTGATCCCGTGCTGTTCCAGCACCTGTTCTGGTTCTTCGGTCACCCCGAGGTGTACATCCTGATCCTGCCCGGCTTCGGCATGATCAGCCAGATCGTCTCCACCTTCTCGCGCAAGCCCGTGTTCGGCTATCTCGGCATGGCCTATGCCATGGTCGCGATCGGCGGCATCGGCTTCGTGGTGTGGGCGCACCACATGTACACGGTCGGCATGTCGTCGGCGACGCAGGCCTATTTCGTCGCCGCCACCATGGTGATCGCCGTTCCGACCGGCGTGAAGATATTCTCGTGGATCGCCACGATGTGGGGCGGCTCGATCGAATTCCGCGCCCCGATGATCTGGGCGGTGGGCTTCATCTTCCTGTTCACGGTCGGCGGCGTCACCGGCGTCGTGCTGGCGAATGCCGGCGTCGACCGCGTGCTCCAGGACACCTACTACGTCGTCGCGCACTTCCACTACGTGCTGTCGCTCGGCGCCGTGTTCGCGATCTTCGCCGGCTGGTACTACTGGTTCCCGAAGATGTCGGGCTACATGTACAACGAGACGTTGGCCAAGGCGCACTTCTGGGTCACCTTTATCGGCGTCAACATGGTGTTCTTCCCGCAGCACTTCCTCGGCCTGTCGGGCATGCCGCGCCGCTACGTCGACTATCCGGACGCGTTTGCCGGCTGGAACCTGGTGTCGTCGGTCGGCTCCTACATTTCCGGCTTCGGCGTTCTGATCTTCCTCTACTGCGTGACCGACGCTTTCGCCCGCAAGGTGCCGGCGGGCAACAATCCGTGGGGTGCGGGCGCGACCACGCTGGAGTGGACGCTGTCCTCGCCGCCGCCCTTCCATCAGTTCGAAGTGCTGCCCCGCGTGCAGTAAGCGATCTCCCGCGGCGCCCGTCATGGGCGCCGCGGCTCTACAACGAAGCGAGTTAAATTAGTGTCCGTCCTCGACCACAACGCCATCGACATCAATCCCCGCATCTCCGAAGCGGAGGTTGGCGATTACATCGCGCTGCTCAAGCCGCGGGTGATGTCGCTGGTGATCTTCACCGCGCTGGTCGGAATGGCGATGGCGCCCGGGTATTTCCACCCGGTACTGGCGATCACCTCGCTGCTCTGCATCGCGGTCGGTGCCGGCGCCTCGGGCGCGCTCAACATGGCGCTCGAAGGCGACATCGACGCCAAGATGTCGCGCACTGCGAACCGGCCGATCCCGCGTGGCCGTATCACCCGCCCCGAGGCGATGACGTTCGGCATGACGCTCGCCTTCTTCTCGGTGATGACGCTCGGCATTCTCGTCAACTGGATCGCAGGCGCGCTGCTCGCCTTCACGATCTTCTTCTACGTCGTGATCTACACGATGGGCCTGAAGCGCTGGACCGCGCAGAACATCGTGATCGGCGGTGCCGCCGGCGCGCTGCCGCCGGTGGTCGCCTGGGCCGCCGTGACCGGCAAGGTCGACGTCGAGCCGCTGCTTCTCTTCGCCATCATCTTCTTCTGGACCCCGCCGCACTTCTGGGCGCTCGCGCTGTTCCGCTCCGACGATTACGCGCGCGCCGGCATTCCGATGCTGCCCAACGTCGCCGGTCCCGACGCGACGCGGCTTCAGATCCTGCTCTACACCATCGTCCTGATTGCGGTGGCCGCCGCGCCCTGGGCGCTCGGCTATTTCGACGCCGTCTACGGCATCGTCTCGCTGATCCTGGGCGCCGGCATGCTGGTGCTTGCCGTCAACGTCTATATGCGCCGCGAGCGTAGCCAGTCGCTGCGCGCCACGCGGAAACTGTTTGCTTTCTCGATCCTGTATCTGTTTGGATTGTTCGCGACCCTGCTGGCCGAAGTCGTGTTCCGGGCGCTTGCTCCGATGGTATGGGGCGCATGAGGCTGGGATGGCTGACAAACCCGAGCCAGATGGAATCGTCCTCACCGAGGCGCAGAAGAAGAGCCGTCGGCAGCGCTCGATCGCGATCGCGCTTGCGCTCGGCGTGCTCGTGGTCCTGTTTTTCGCCGTCACCATGGTTAAGGGACCGGCGGTGCTGAACCGGCCGTTGTGAGAGAAGATGGATCAGGGACCGACCATATCGCGGGATGAGAGCCAGACGGCGAAGCGCCGTGGCCTCGGTCGTGACGTGCTGGTCGCCTCGATCTGCGGCGGCGTGGTCGCGCTGATGGTTGGCGCCTCCTACGCGGCGGTGCCCTTCTACAACTGGTTTTGCCGCGCCACCGGCTTCAATGGCACGACCCAGGTCGCGACCTCCGCGCCCGCGAGCGGACCGATCGCACGAAAGATCGCGGTGCGCTTCGATTCCAACGTCGCGCCCGGCCTGCCCTGGAAGTTCGAGCCGGAGCAGAACGAGATCGAGGTCAATATCGGCCAGGTCACGACGGTCTACTACACCGTGACCAACCAGGCCGCGCGCACCACCGCAGGCCAGGCCGCGTACAATGTCGCGCCGCTGACGGTCGGCTCCTACTTCCAGAAGATCAACTGCTTCTGCTTCACCGAGCAGACCATGGCGCCCGGAGAGAAGCGGGAGATGCCGGTCGTGTTCTACGTCGATCCGTCGATCGCCGACGATCACGAGAACGACGGGCTGAACACGATCACGCTGTCCTACACGTTCTATCCGGTGCGCGATCCGGTGGTGAAGCCGCTCGCATCGGGCGAGGACGACAAACGCAAAGGAAATCTCTGATCACCGGGCTCTCGCCGCAGGGGTTGGAAACAAGGGGATAAGTGCCGGACAGGCACGGTATTGAGGAGAGAGACCGCAAATGGCTACGGCGCAAACCAAGCATCACGACTATCACCTGGTCGATCCCTCTCCCTGGCCGGCAGTCGGTTCGCTTTCGGCCTTCATCATGGCGGTCGGCGCGATTGCCTGGATGCATCACTTGTTCGCGGCGGCGCCGATCGTGTTCGGCGTCGGCACCGTCGGCGTGCTCTATACGATGGCGAGCTGGTGGGGCGACGTCATCAAGGAAGCCCAGTACAAGGGCGACCACACCCGCGTCGTGCAGCTCCATCACCGCTACGGCATGATCCTGTTCATCGCTTCCGAGGTGATGTTCTTCGTCGCCTGGTTCTGGGCCTATTTCAATGCCGCGCTGTTCCCGGCCGACGCCGTCCACGCCACCCGCGATGCGGTGTTCGGCTGCGGCCTCGGCACACAGGCCGGCGCCTGCTCCGTGCCGGGCACCTGGCCGCCCCATGGCATCGAGACCTTCGATCCCTGGCATCTGCCGCTCCTGAACACGCTGATCCTGCTCACCTCCGGCACCACCGTGACCTGGGCGCACCACGCGCTGCTCGAGAACGATCGCCAGGGTCTCAAGTACGGCCTGATCATCACGGTCGTGCTCGGCGCGCTTTTCACCTGCGTGCAGGCCTATGAGTACAGCCACGCGGCGTTCTCATTCGCCGGCAACGTCTACGGCGCGACCTTCTTCATGGCCACCGGCTTCCACGGTTTCCATGTGCTGGTCGGCACCATCTTCCTGATCGTGTGCCTCGCCCGCGCCTATGCCGGCCACTTCACGCCGAAGCAGCACCTCGGCTTCGAGTTCGCCGCCTGGTACTGGCACTTCGTCGACGTGGTCTGGCTGTTCCTGTTCCTCTGCATCTACGTCTGGGGACACGGTGCCGAGACCATGGCCCACGGCGCGCACTGAGCCACGACAGATTGATCAGAAAGGGCGGCCGCGGGGCCGCCCTTTCGCCTTTTCGAGCGCCGGAAGTTTCGGCGGAAAGTGTGATAGAGTTCGCCGTCATGAACGAGCCCGCCGGTACATCCGGGTCCGAAACCACTGTCCTGCAGAGCGCGATGCGCGGACTTGCCTGCAAATGTCCGCGCTGCGGCCAGGGCAAGCTCTATGCGGGCTTCCTGACGCTCGCACCTAGCTGCGAGCGTTGCGGCCTCGACTACGCCTTCATCGACTCCGGCGACGGTCCCGCGATCTTCATCATCATGCTGGCCGGCGCGATCGTGGTCGGCTGCGCGCTCGTCGTCGAGGTCAAGTACCAGCCGCCGTTCTGGCTGCATGCGGTGCTCTGGCTGCCGCTGATCCTCGCCACCACGCTCTTGCCGCTGCGCTCCATGAAGTCGCTGCTGATCGCGCTGCAGTTCCACCACAAGGCTGCGCCGGGCCGGTTGGTCGACCGCGAGAAATGAACGACACTGCGCGCAAGCCTCGCGTGGCCGGCTTCGCGCTGTTCACGCTCTTCCTGACTGCCGTGTTTGTCGCGCTCGGCGCCTGGCAATTGCAGCGCCGCGTCGCAAAGCACGAGCTGATCGCGGCGCTCACCGAACGTCTTGCGGCTGCACCCATCGCGTTGCCGCCGCCTGCGCAATGGGCCACGTTGAATCCGGCGCGTGACGAATTCCGCCGCGTCAGCCTCACCGCGACCTACGCGCCGCTGGCTGATGCGATGGTCTATTCCGCCGGCTCCGCCGTGCGCAAGGATGCTTCCGGCCCCGGCACCTGGGCGTTCCTGCCGGCGCGGCTGCCAAGCGGCGAGACGGTCGTGATCGATGCCGGCTTCGTCGAGAATACGATGCAGGATCGCGGTGTCGAGGATCGCGCGATGAAGAAGCTCGTGACAGGCCAGCCCGTCGCGCTCACCGGCTATCTGCGCTTCCCGGAGGCGCCGGGCTGGCTGACGCCGGCGGAGAACCGCGACAAGCGGCTCTGGTTCGTGCGCGATCATCTGGCGATCGCCCGTGCGCTCGGCTGGGGCACGGTTGCGCCGTTCTACATCGACCTGGAGCAGCCAGCGCCGGAGAACAACATTCCGCGTCCCGGACCGCTCGACGTCCATCTGAAGGACGATCATCTGCAATACGCCATCACCTGGTTCACGCTCGCCGGCGCCGTGCTGATTGCCTTCGGTGTCTGGATGAGAGGCTTCCGGCGAAGTTAAGTTCCCTCGGATTCCCTGAGGGAACCCGGGATCGCCCGGACTTTATTATTCAGCGCATATTCACGAATGTGATCCGAAGGTGCACGCAGACTTTTTGCGGCGGTCAGGATTCAGGCGTGAGCGATTTTGATCCGATAGGAATTGTCGTTGACTGGGTGGACGCCTGCCGCAAGGGCGACCTTGCGACGCTACTCGACCTCTATGCGGACGATGCCCAGCTCGAATGCATGTGCAACGGCACGCAGCGCTATCGCGGCATGCGCGAGCTCGAAAGCTATTGGGGACCACGGTTGAGCGGCTTCTCCTCGGCCGGCTTCGTGCTGGAGGAGATCAAGCCCACACCCCACGGTGTCGATTTCGAATACTCCGTCGCGGGCTCGCTGCGCATTCGCGCCTCGTTTCGATTCAGTGCGGAAGGCAAGATCTTCAGCATGCTGTGCACACCGTCGCGGCAGAACTCGCACGACGGCCGCGCCTGCTGATCTTCATGCCGTCGCGTCTCGCATCGCTCCGACCGGCAGGCGGCAGCGTACATAGGTTCGCTCGTCTTCGCGCAGCAAAGACAATGATCCGCTGAGCGCGCGCACGCGCTCGTGCATGCCGGTCAGGCCCCGGCCGAAGACGTTGTTGGCGGGAAAGCCGCCTCCGTCGTCGGATATCTCGATGGCGATGGCCCCGCCGGAAATGGTTGCCTGCACCTGAGCGTTGCTCGCTCCGGCATGGCGCAACACGTTGGTCAGCGCTTCCTGGATCAGGCGATAGACAATCTGGGCGAGCGGCCCGTCGATCCCGTTGAGATCGGGATCGATCGTCGCTGTGAAGCCGATATGCGGCGCCTGTTTGCGAAAGTTCTGGAGCAGCGTCTGCAAGCTGGTCTCGAGGCCCAATTCCTCAATGTACAGCGGCCGCAGCCGGTCGAGGATGCGACGGTTGGTCTGCTGCAGCGCCTCGACCGACTGCAGCACCTGCTGCACGGAATTGCCGAGATTTCCTGCCGGTGCCGCAGCTTCGATCAGCGCGATCGTGCCGGCGCGGATGCTGAACAGCAGCGGACCGAGCTCGTCGTGCAATTCGCGCGCGAGACCGCGCCGCTCATCGTCCTGGAGCGACACCAGACGGTGCAACAGGTCGCGATTGTCATGGTTCAATTGCGCAAGCGTGGTCGCCAGCGCGTTGGCCTCCTCGCAGCTCTGCCGGATCTCCGGCGGCCCTGCCACCGGTATCGGCGTCGCATAATCGCCGCGCCGTATTCGCGTGAGGCCCGCGCCGAGATTCTGCAGGGGGCGTAGCGCAGATCCCACGAAGAGGTAGGTGATCGTTCCGGTCAGCACCATCATCACGGCGATGAGGCTCGTCAGCGCAAGGAAGCCGATCCATTTCTCGAACAGGTCGGCGGACAGGTCGGGCATGAATACGATGTTGCCGACGCGCCTGCCGTCGATGAATACCGGAGATGCCACGTCAGTGTCCGGAATGACGATCAGGTTGACGAACCATTGCGGCACGCCATGCAGATCGCGCAGGCTGTCCTTCACGGAAGGCGCGGGACCTGCTTCGACAGGACGGAATTGAATATCCGAGGAGGCGTCCAAAGAATGGACAAATGCGTCGAGCATCTTCCGCGGATTGTCCGAGACGCTCAGGGTGCTGTTGAGGGCGGTGGCGACGGTGCGGGTCGAGCGCCGGCCCGGTTCAGTCTCGGCGGCCAGCTGGTCGGTCGTGAACATCTGGAGCAGCACGCCGCCCATGATCAGCGCGGCGAGGAAACCCACGCCGAGCGGGAGAAACAGCCGCGTTCTGAAGGAGAGCTGTTGCCACATTAGGTCAATTCTAACGCGTTCCGGCGGATTTCTCTCTTTCCATTTGTTCCCGTCGGTCTATGAGTCGAAAAACAGAGAGCGCGCGATGCAAGATACCGCCAAGCCGGCGACCAGGATCCTGATCGTCGACGACCACCCTGTGGTTCTGTCAGGTTGTCGCACCCTTTTCGCGTCCGACCATTCGGTCCGGATCGACGAGGCGACTGACGCGAAATCCGGCCATCGTGCCTATGTGAGCAAGCGGCCCGACGTTACCGTGATCGACATCAGCCTGCCCGACGTCTCCGGCTTCGAGTTGATGCGCCGGATCCGCAAGGACGATCCCGACGCAAAGATCATCATTTTCAGCATGAACGACGATCCGGCCTTCGTGGTGCGGGCCGTCGAGCTCGGTGCGCAGGGCTATGTCTCCAAGGGCGACGATCCCAGGATCCTGCTCAAGGCGGTGCGCAAGGTGGCCGCAGGCGACAATTACATATCGCCGCAGCTTGCGGAGGCCGTGACGTTCTCCGGCGCCCAGATCAAGGCCAATCCGGCCTCGCAGATGACGGCGCGGGAGCTCGAGATTCTCCGCCTGCTCGGACGCGGCGACAAGATCGTCGAGGTCGCCAAGGCGCTCGGCATCTCCTACAAGACGGTCGCCAACACCACGTCCCTGCTCAAGCAGAAGCTCGGCGCCAAGAACCATTCCGACCTGATCAGGATCGCGGTGGAAGTCGGGATGAGCTGATGTCCCCGGGCGCCAAACCGGCATCGGAACGGAAATGGCTCTGGGGCGAGCGCTCCCACGACTGTGCTGTGAACGATGAAACACGCCGGGAAAAATAGGAACATCTTCCAGCGCTCGTCGTTTTCGCCTTGACGATCTCGTGACAGCTGACGGAAGCTTGCGGGAACAGTTCTAGCGGGTCGGAGACCCGGACGAGGCAAACCGGTCTGCACATCAACGACAGACCTTCCAAGAGAGGGCTGCGGCATCGCCGCAGCCCTTTTGCGTTCGACAGGGGTGCAGGCGCGAAGCGGTTTCCCGACGCCGCAAAACACTTTATGGTGGCCCAAAGCCTCTGGCTGTTAACAAGTATTTTCGTAAAATCAAAGGCTTACAGGTCGAGCTTGGGCTCGGTCGGCCTTTGGAGGGCAGTTTGACTCGTTATATCTCGACCCGGGGCGAGGCCCCTGAACTCGGCTTCTGCGACGTGATGCTCACCGGGCTTGCCCGCGACGGCGGTCTGTATGTGCCGGCCATCTGGCCGCAGCTCTCGGCCGAGACCATCACCGGCTTCTTCGGTCGCCCCTATTGGGAGGTGGCCGTCGACGTGATCCGCCCCTTCGCCGGCGGTGAGATTTCAGACGCCGAGCTCGGCCGCATGGCCAACGAGGCCTATGCCACCTTCCGCCATCCCGCGGTGGTGCCGCTGCGCCAGATGTCGCCGCACCAGTTCGTGCTGGAGCTGTTCCACGGTCCGACGCTCGCCTTCAAGGACGTGGCGATGCAGCTGATCTCGCGGCTGATGGACCATGTGCTCGCCAAGCGTGGCCAGCGCACGACCATCGTGGTCGCGACCTCGGGCGACACCGGCGGCGCCGCTGTCGAGGCGTTTGCGGGGCTCGAGAATGTCGATCTCATCGTGCTGTTCCCGCACGGCCGCATCTCCGAGGTGCAGCAGCGGATGATGACGACGACGGGCGCGGCCAATGTCCATGCGCTCGCCATCGAGGGCACGTTCGACGACTGCCAGGCACTCGTGAAGGGGATGTTCAACAACCATCGCTTCCGCGATGCGACCTCGCTGTCCGGCGTCAATTCCATCAACTGGGCGCGCATCGTTGCCCAGGTGGTCTACTATTTCACGTCGGCGGTCGCCGTTGGAGCGCCGGCGCGCGCGGTGGACTTCGTCGTGCCGACCGGCAATTTCGGCGACATCTTCGCGGGCTATGTCGCCAAGCGCATGGGTCTTCCTGTGCGGACCCTGCGCATTGCCGCCAACGTCAACGACATCCTCGCGCGCACGGTCAAGACAGGGATCTACGAAGTGCGCGAGGTGCATGCGACCGCGTCGCCGTCGATGGATATCCAGATCTCCTCGAATTTCGAGCGACTGCTGTTCGAGGCGGGCCGGCGCGATGCGGCCGGCGTGCGCCGTCTCATGGACTCGCTCAAGCAGTCTGGGCGCTTCGTGCTGCCCGATGCGACCCTGGCCGCGATCCGCGAGGAGTTCGACGCCGGCCGCGCCGACGTGACTGAAACTGCGGCTGCGATCCGCGCCGCCTGGCGCGAGGCGGGCGAGCTCGTCGATCCCCACACGGCGGTGGCGCTCGCTGTCGCCGACCGCGACACCACCGACACCACGGTGCCCAGCATCGTGCTCTCCACCGCCCATCCGGCCAAATTCCCCGACGCGGTCGAGGCGGCCTGCGGCCAGCGGCCGCAACTGCCGGCCTGGCTCGACGGGCTGATGACCAAATCCGAACACATGAAGGTGATGAAGAACGATCAGGCCGAGGTCGAGCAGTTCGTGCTGACGGTCAGCCGCGCCGCGAAAGAGGGAGTTGCCGGATGAGCGTCGAGATTTCCAAGCTTGCCTCCGGCCTGACCGTCGTCACTGACAAGATGCCCCACCTTGAAACTGCGGCGCTCGGCGTCTGGGCCGGCGTCGGCGGCCGCGACGAGAAGCCGAACGAGCACGGCATCTCGCACCTGCTCGAGCATATGGCGTTCAAGGGCACGACGAGGCGATCCTCCCGCGAGATCGTGGAGGAGATCGAGGCGGTCGGCGGCGATCTCAATGCCGGCACCTCGACCGAAACGACATCCTATTATGCGCGCGTGCTGAAGGCCGACGTGCCGCTCGCGCTCGATGTGCTCTCCGACATCCTCGCCAATCCGGCCTTCGAGCCGGAGGAGCTCGAGCGCGAGAAGAACGTGATCGTGCAGGAGATCGGGGCTGCGCAGGACACGCCCGACGACGTCGTGTTCGAGCACCTCAACGAGCTCTGCTATCCCGATCAGCCGATGGGGCGCTCATTGCTTGGAACTGCGAAGACCTTGCGCAGCTTCAACCGCGACTCGCTGCGCGGTTATCTGTCGACCCATTACCGAGGTCCCGACATGGTGGTGGCGGCAGCAGGTGCAGTCGATCACAAGCAGGTGGTTGCCGAGGTCGAGAAGCGCTTTGCGAGCTTCGAGGCGACGCCGGGTCCGAAGCCGCAGGCGGCCATGTTCGGCAAGGGCGGCGCCAAGGTGGTGCACCGCGAGCTCGAGCAGGCGCATCTGACGCTGGCGCTGGAAGGCGTGCCGCAGACTGATCAGTCCCTGTTCTCGCTCCAGGTCTTCACCAACATCCTCGGGGGCGGGATGTCCTCGCGGCTATTCCAGGAGGTGCGTGAGAAGCGCGGCCTCTGCTACTCGATCTACAGCTTCCACGCGCCCTACACCGACACCGGCTTCTTCGGCCTCTACACCGGTACCGATCCGGCCGATGCGCCGGAGATGATGGAAGTCGTGGTCGACATCATGAATGATTCGGTGGAGACCCTGACCGAGGCCGAGATCGCACGCGCCAAGGCGCAGATGAAGGCTGGCCTACTGATGGCGCTGGAGAGCTGCTCCTCGCGTGCCGAGCAGCTTGCCCGGCACGTGCTCGCCTACGGCCGGCCGCAGACGGTGCAGGAGCTGGTGGCCCGGATCGACGCCGTCAGCGTCGAATCGACCCGCGATGCGGCGCGTGCGCTGCTTTCGCGTAGCCGGCCTGCGGTTGTCGCATTAGGCAGTGGCAGGGGTCTGGACACGGCGGTATCTTTTGCGGAAGGATTGACGCGGGCGCGCGCCAAGGCGCGGCTGCATTAGGAACCGCGCTGACCCGCCCCCCGGGAAGCATCACCATGGCCCTGTTTCGCTTGCCGTCCAGTGGACCTGCTGCCCTCGCCCCACGCGGCAACGGGTTGTTGCTGCGCGCCCCGCAGATGTCGGACTTCTTGCAATGGGCCCACTTGCGCGAGACCAGCCGCGATTATCTGACGCCCTGGGAACCGATCTGGCCGTCGGACGATCTCACCCGGTCCGGCTTCCGCCGCCGTCTGCGTCGCTATTCCGAGGACATCGCCGCGGACCGCTCCTATCCCTTCCTGATCTTCCGGGAGCTCGATAGCGCCATGGTTGGCGGCATCACGCTGGCCAATGTCCGGCGCGGCATCGTGCAGGCCGGCACCATCGGCTACTGGGTCGGCCAGCCCCATGCCCATCGCGGCTACATGACGGCTGCGCTTCGGGTGCTGTTGCCGACGCTGTTCGGCGAGCTCAACCTGCACCGGGTCGAGGCCGCCTGCATCCCGACCAATGCGCCGTCGATCCGGGTGCTGGAGAAGTGCGGCTTCTCCCGCGAAGGACTTGCCCGCCGCTATCTCTGCATCAACGGGATCTGGCAGGACCACCTGCTGTTCGGCCTGCTGCATGAAGATTTCCGCGGCTGAACCCCTCCATTCATGTGACCAAAGTCTCGTTGCTGCGGCCTCGTTTGCTGCCTTGTATCCTGCCTTGGGTTCGCCGATTTTGTCGATATAACGCGCAAACCCGGCCAGCGATCGGCCGGCAAATTGTCATGGAGTACGGGCGTTGATGGTGAAGGAGCTTCGGTCGTCGCGGAATGTGTTGCGGCGGGGAACGGCGGTTGCGCTGGCGTTGTCGGTTGCGCTCGCCTCCGTCTCGCCGGTGGCGGCCCAGTCCCTGACCGACCGGTTCAAGAGCCTGTTCGGCGGCAAATCCGACGAGCCGGCCCAGCCCAACCCGGCGCCTGCGCCGGGTCAGCCGGCGGCGGATGACGACGTCGATTGCCCGCAGGTCACGGTGCGCTCCGGGGCTTCCACCTACGCAGTCGGGATGACCGGAAAGCCGGCCGTCGGCAACGACGTCCGCTTCCAGGCCTCGATCACCAAGATGGCGCGCGAATGCGCGCGAAGCGGTGGCCAGATCACGGCCCGAATCGGCATCCAGGGCCGCGTCATCGCCGGTCCTGCCGGCGCGCCTACTACGGTCGAGGTCCCCTTGCGCGTCGCGGTGGTACAGGGCGGCGTCGGCGAGAAGGTGATCGCCTCGAAGGCCTACCGGACCACGGTCGAGATGTCGGAGAGCGGCAGCGTGCCCTTCACCTTCGTTGCCGAGGACTTGGCCTATCCGGTGCCCTCGGCCGCAGCCGCCGATTCCTACATCTTCTATGTCGGCTTCGATCCGCAGGCGCTCTCGCCCGAGCCGAAGGCGCGGGGAAGGAAGAAGTAAAAGGTCTCGCGCCCCGGATGCGTGGGTCCCGGCTCTGCGGCGCGTCATTTCATGCCGCGCCGCGTCCGGGACAGGAGAGCAGTTCAGACGATCACGCATTGCCCAACAAAAAAGCCGGCGCTCATCGCGCCGGCTTTTTGATTGGTGAAGCCAAGGCCCCTCAGTTCAGCTTCTGCCGAACCTCGTTGATGCCCTTGGCGAGCAGGTCGTCGGCGACCTGGCCCTTGACCGACTGCGACAGGATCGTGGAGGCGGCCTGGACGGCGGCTTCCGCGGCTGCGGCGCGGACATCGGCCAGCGCCTGGGCCTCGGCGAGCGCAATCTTGCTCTCCGCGGTCTTGGTGCGACGGGCGACGAAGTCTTCCATCTTCGCCTTGGCTTCGGTCGCGATGCGCTCGGCTTCGGCCTTGGCGTTGGCGATGATGTCGGCGGCCTCACGCTCGGCCGTGGCGCTGCGTGCCTTGTAGTCGGCGAGCACCTTGGCCGCTTCCTGCTTGAGGCGCGTCGCGTCGTCGAGCTCGGCCTTGATGCGGTCGGCGCGATGATCGAGCGCGCTCATCGCCGTCTTGAAGATCCCGAGATAGCCGAACACGACCATCAGAATCACGAAGGCGACGGCGACCCAAAACTCAGGTTCGAAGAACATATCGACTAACCCTTCAAGGACGCATCGACCGCAGCATTGACCGCCGCAGCGTCGGGAACGACGCCGGTGAGCCGCTGCACGATCTGGCCTGCCGCATCGGCCGCGATACCGCGGACGTTGCTCATGGCGGTGGCGCGGGTCGAGGCGATGGTCTTCTCCGCCCCGGCGAGCTTGGCCGCCAACTGCTCTTCCAGCGTCTTGCGCTCGGCTTCCGCCTGCGCATTCGCCTTGTCGCGGGATTCGTTGCCGATCGCCTGCGCCCGCGTGCGCGCCGAAGCGAGCTCGCTTTCATAGGCCTTCAGCGCCGCGTCGGACTGATCCTTCAGCTTCTGCGCTTCGGCGAGGTCACCCTCGATCTTGTTCTGACGCGCCTCGATCGCACCGCCGATGCGCGGCAGGGCGAGCTTGGACACGATCACGTAAAGCACGACGAAGAAGATCGCGAGCGACACCAATTGCGAAGCAAAGGTGCTGCTCTCGAACGGCGGGAAACCGCCACCGTGGTGACCACCGTCAGCCTCGGTGTGAGCGCCCGCCGCCGGACCCTTTGCGCCGCCATGACTCTCAGCCATGGAGATCTCCTGTTGCTGTCACGCGCGCCGTCCCAGAGGCTGGAACGGCGCGAAAAACGTCGTCCTCAGAGCGGAACGAACAGCAGCAGCAGCGCGATCAGCAGCGAGAAGATGCCGAGCGCTTCGGTCACGGCGAAGCCGAAAATCAGGTTGCCGAACTGGCCCTGAGCAGCCGAGGGGTTGCGGACGGCTGCGGCGAGGTAGTTGCCGAAGATCACGCCCACGCCGACGCCCGCGCCGCCCATGCCGATGCACGCGATGCCCGCGCCGATAAGTTTTGCTGCTGCCGGATCCATTTTAGACTCCTTGGAAGAAAGATTGGGTTGTGGGTGGAAATTCCCCGGACCGCTCAGTGTCCCGGATGAATGGCGTCGTTGAGGTAGATGCAGGTCAGGATCGCGAACACGTAGGCCTGGAGGAACGCGACCAGGAGCTCCAGCGAGGTCAGCGCGACCGTGAGCGCCAGCGGCAGCACGCCGCCGACCCAGCCGATGGCACCGAGCGAGAAGCCGAGCATGGCGACAAAGCCCGCGAACACCTTCAGCGCGATGTGGCCGGCCAGCATGTTGGCGAAGAGACGGACGCTGTGGGAGACCGGCCGCAGGAAGAACGACAGGACCTCAATGAACATGACCAGCGGCAGGATGTAGCCGGGGACGCCGTGGGGAATGAAAATCTTGAAGAATTTCAGGCCGTTCTTGTAGACGCCGTAGATCAGGACGGTGAAGAACACCAGCAGCGCGAGCGCGGCGGTGACGATCAGGTGGCTCGAGACCGTGAACGTGTAGGGGATGATGCCGACCAGGTTCGAAACGCAGATGAACATGAACAGCGAGAAGATCAGCGGGAAGAACTTCATGCCTTCCGCGCCGGCCGTCGAACGGATGGTCGAGGCGACGAACTCGTAGGAGATTTCGGCGACCGACTGCAGGCGACCCGGAACGAGCTGCGTGCCGCTGGCGAGCATCAGGATCGAGATGATCGCGACCGCTACCAGCATATAGAGCGACGAATTGGTGAAGGCGATCGTGTGATTGCCGATATGGCCCAGGGTGAAGAGAGGCTCGATGTTGAACTGGTGGATCGGGTCGATTTTCATCAGCGCGGCATCTCTTGGTCTGCCGGGCAATGCCGGCTGGTCTCGGTCTACCGGCCGGGCCGGTCCGTACCGGCGAGGCCGGCACGATCATTCCTCTCCTGGTGAGGACCAGCTACGAACCGCCGCGCCTGTTTTGACCCGCGCCCGCCGTCCTCACCACGTTCACCACGCCGGCCACGAAGCCAAGCAGCAGGAACACGATAAATCCGAAAGGCGACGTCGACAGCAAGCGGTCGAAACCCCAGCCAATCCCCGCTCCGACAACGACGCCGGCGATCAACTCGGAGGATAACCTGAAACCAAGCGCCATCGCCGAGGCTCTGGCCGCTCCGTCTCCACCGTCACCTGCGGGTTGCTCGGTCTTGATCCTGCGGTCGCGAAATTCGGACAACCGCTGATTAAGACTTCCGAGCCGTTCGGAAAGCGCAGCTTCCTCGGGCGATCTATCGCGATCTCCATTCTCGCCGTGTCCCGTGCCCTGTGTCATGCAACGAAGACCCGAAACGCTGCGGTTGAATGGAAACTACGCCCGCCACCCTCAAAAGCCGCGCGGACCATACTGACCGACCATAATCAAGTCAAGCCAAGTCACGATTGCGTCGCTTTCTGTTATGTATTTGATTTGCTTGATTATATTAGCTCGCGCGGCAGCGCTGCACACAGCGTGACGCCGCACCGCAGCAGCTCTTCTCATGATCGGCGGATGCGGTCGCGATTTCGCCGTGCTGCGGGGATCAAAGGGGCAGCCGTGATCGTTGATTTGATGACCGCTTTTCGGCGGCGGATTCTCGTGCCGGGGGTATAGAATTGCGGACGTGCCACCTGCGCATCGTGGCGGAGAGCGCGATGAGACCTGCGACGTCATCCACAACATCATGGCTTGCGACCGCGGCGCTCGCGGCGGTGCTGGCAACCAGCGGCGGCCCGGTGACCGCGCAATCCTTGCCCGACAGCGAAAACGGCCGCTACAGCATGACGCCGATCCCCGAGGGCGTGCTGCGGCTCGACACCCGCACCGGCACGATGTCGACCTGCACCAGGAACGGCGCCGGCTGGGGCTGCTACGCGGTGCCCGACGAACGTGCCGCGTTCGACGCCGAGATCGGCAGGCTGCAGGCCGAGAACGAGAAGCTGAAGGAACAGCTGGCGGCGGGGCCGACCGTGTCGGGCAAGATTGACGAGGCGCTACCGAAGTCAGACCCGCTCAAGAAGGCGGAGCCGAAGGTCGCCGAGGGCGACCGCAAGATCGAGATCCCGCTGCCGAGCGACCAGGATGTTGATCGCGTGATGTCGTTCCTGGAAAAGGCGTGGCGGCGGCTGATCGAGATGGCCAACCGCGTGCAGAAGGACGTGTCGGGGAAGATTTGAGGACCCCTTCGCGTCATCCGTGCGTTGAGCTGTCGTAGGGTGGGCAAGGCGCACTCGCGCCGTGCCCACCGTGTCTCCACGATACTAGGAGAAGCCGTGGGCTTGGCGCGTATGCGCCTTTGCCGACCCTACGGCAGAGTTCGATAGATCGAGACCTTTCATGACATCAACCAGATCGCTGACACGTTCCGCACCGTCCACGGTGCAAGCCACCACCATCGTATCGTCGCTGCTCACCGTGCAGACGCCAGGCCGCGGCTTCACCGATCTCACCAGCGACGCCGCGAAGTTCGTCGATGAGACTCACGCACGCGACGGCGCGCTGACGCTGTTCATCCGTCACACCTCGGCCTCGCTGACGATCCAGGAGAACGCCGATCCTTCCGTGCTCGTCGATCTGACAACGGCGCTGTCACGCCTCGCGCCCGAAAATGCCGGCTGGATCCACGACAGCGAGGGGCCCGACGACATGCCCGGGCATATCAAGACCATGCTGACGCAGACTTCGCTTCAGGTCCCGGTCCTGAACGGCAAGCTCGCGCTCGGCACCTGGCAGGCGATCTATCTGATCGAGCATCGCAGCCGCCCGCACCGGCGCGAGATCGTGCTGCAATTCATCGGCGGCAATCAGCAGCCGTCAAAAAACCGGCCGCGGTGACCGCGGCCGGCTTGCATTGGCAAGGATCGCTGGTCCGATCAGGTCGCCTTGATATCGACGTCCTTCGTCTCGGGCAGGAACAGGAAACCGATCACCGCGGTGGCCACCGCAAACACGATCGGGTACCAGAGGCCGGCATAGATGTCGCCGGTCGAGGCCACGATCGCGAACGCGGTCGCGGGCAGGAGGCCGCCGAACCAGCCGTTACCGATGTGATAGGGCAGCGACATCGAGGTGTAGCGGATGCGGGTCGGGAACAGCTCGACAAGCATCGCCGCGATCGGCCCGTACACCATGGTGACGAAGATCACCAGGATGAACAACAGGCCGATGATCGCAGCCACCTGCGGACGGAAGATGTCGAACGGGTTCGACATCTTGACGATGCCGGCGTCGCCCGCCTTGGGATAGCCGGCCTCCTGCACCGCGGCGAGGACCGCCGGGTTGCCGTCCTTGGCGTTTGCGTAGGGCACTTCCTTGCCGTTGACGACGACCTTGACCCCCGAGCCTGCCGGGGCCGCGGTCGTCGTGTATTTGACCGACGACTGTGACAGGAAGGAGCGCACGATGTCGCAAGGCGCACTGAAGATGCGGGTGCCGACCGGGTTGAACAGATCGCCGCAGGTCAAGGGATCGGCCACCACCTCGACCTTCGCTGATTCGATCGCCTTCTCCAGCGCCGGGTTGGCGTTGGTGGTGATCATCTTGAAGATCGGGAAGAAGGTCAGCGCTGCGATCAGGCAGCCGCCGAGGATGATCGGCTTGCGGCCGATCCTGTCGGAGAGCGCGCCGAACACGATGAAGAAGCCGGTGCCGAACAGCAGCGACCAGGCGATCAACAGGTTCGCGGTGTAGCCATCGACCTTGAGGATCGATTGCAGGAAGAACAGCGCATAGAACTGGCCGGTGTACCAGACCACGCCCTGGCCCATGGTGCCGCCGAGCAAAGCGAGCAGGACGAGCTTGCCGTTCTGCCAGTTCGCAAAGGCCTCCGTCAGCGGCGCCTTCGAGCTCTTCCCCTCGTCCTTCATCTTCTGGAAGATCGGCGATTCATTGAGACGCAGCCGGATCCAGACCGAAATGCCGAGCAGCAGCACCGAGACCAGGAACGGGATGCGCCAGCCCCACTTCGCGAATTCGGCTTCGCCCGTCGCGGTGCGGGTGAACAGAATGACCAGCAGCGACAGGAACAGGCCGAGCGTGGCAGTCGTCTGGATGAAGGAAGTGTAGTAGCCGCGCTTGCCGTTCGGGGCATGCTCGGCGACATAGGTCGCCGCACCGCCATATTCACCGCCGAGCGCCAGACCCTGGGCGAGGCGCAGCGCGATCAGGATGATCGGGGCGGCGATGCCGATGGTTGCCGCGTTCGGCAGCAGGCCGACGATGAAGGTCGACATGCCCATGATGAGGATGGTGACGAGGAAGGTGTATTTGCGGCCGACGATGTCACCGACACGGCCGAATACGATCGCGCCGAAAGGGCGCACCAGGAAGCCTGCCGCGAAGGCGAGCAGCGCGAAGATGTCGCGGGTGGCTGGCGGATAATCCGAGAAGAACTGCGCGCCGATGATGCCGGCCAGCGATCCGTAGAGGTAGAAGTCGTACCACTCGAAGACGGTGCCGAGCGACGATGCGAGGATGACGAAACGCTCATCCTTCGTCATGCCGGTCGATCGTGCCGACGTTGCAGCCATTGTAGACATTGTAAATGAGCTCCCCGAAATGCGTTTCCTCGCGTCCCGGCTGTCCGGGCAAGGCGGATCAACCTGGGTCTTAACCGCAAGGTAACATCGGCGTGAAACTCGCCCCAATACGACTTTTGGCCTTGCGCACTGACGCGTGCCTGACGCTGAGGAGCCCCGATCCGGCAAAATAGTGCTCGACGGTGGATTAACCCCATTCCCGCAAAGGGATATTGTCCACTTGCATGCCACGGCGGGTCGAGAAAGAATTGACCAAGGCCCCCCGGGCCGGCCTAGTGGCCCGGTGCGACTGCCAGCAAGAGAACGATGAACGCTCCCTCGACCCATCTCGTCATTGCCGATGACCATCCCCTGTTCCGCGATGCGCTTCGACAGGCGGTGGCAAGCGTCCTGACCTCGGCGAGGATCGACGAGGCCGGATCGTTCGAGGATCTGACCAAGCTGCTGGAACAGACCTCCGACGTCGACCTGATCCTGCTCGACCTCTCGATGCCGGGGATCTCCGGCTTTTCCGGCCTGATCTATTTGCGCGCGCAATATCCGGCGATCCCGGTGGTCATCGTCTCGGCCTCCGACGACAGCGCCACGATCCGCCGCTCGCTCGATTTCGGTGCCTCCGGCTTCATTCCGAAGCGTTTCGGCGTCGAGACGTTGCGTGATGCCATCCTCAAGGTGATGGAGGGCGACGTCTGGGTTCCCGCCGACACCGACCTGTCGGCCGCGGCCGATCCCGACATGACGCGCCTGCGTGACCGCTTGGTGACGCTGACGCCGCAGCAGGTCCGGGTCCTGATGATGCTGTCGGAAGGGTTGCTCAACAAGCAGATCGCCTACGAGCTCGGCGTCTCCGAGGCCACCATCAAGGCGCATGTCTCGGCGATCCTGCAAAAGCTCGGCGTCGAGAGCCGCACGCAGGCGGTGATCGCAGCGGCCAAGATCGCCGGCGGCCAGTGGAAGCAGGGCACCCCGACGGGGTAACCCGCTCCGTCATTGCGGGGCGCCGAGGCGGTTCGCAGCTACAATGTTTCCAGCAGCCTGTTGGCGGTCTTGATATCGGCCGTCTCCGAGCCCTCGGCGAAACCTTCGAGGGCCGATTGAAGCAAACCTTTCGCTTCCTCGCGCCGGCCGCGTTCGGCAATGAGCTCGGCGAGATCGATTGCGGCCCGTAACTCCCAGGCCTTCGCGTCCTTGCGGCGGCCAAGCTCCAGCGATTGCATCAGGTGGGCTTCTGCGTTCCCGACGTTGGGCCCGGGAAGGGACAGCAACACCTTGGCTTTCATGCGCAGCAGCTCCGGCATGTAGAGATGATCGCCGTTTTGCTCGACGAGACGGATCGCATCGTCGATCAGGACCGCGCCTTGTTCACTCCGTCCAAGCGCCAACAAGCCTTGAACCAACGCGATGTTGAATGTCGTGGTGAGCAGCTCATAGCCGGCCTCGTGAAGCTCGCGCAGGCTGGCGCGTATCGTCTCGACACCGCCTGCGGCGTCGCCGCGCCGGATCGCCAGTTCGCCTTTGACGCCTCGGCCGACCGCGAGATAAGGGCCCATTGAGCGCGACGTGGCATGTGCAATGAAGTGGTCGATGTTCTCTTCCGCGCCGTCGAGGTCTCCGCTCCAGAGATCGATCGAGACCATCCAAATCAACGCAATGCAGAGCGTGATCGGATGATCCATCTCCGCGGCCTCGGCGACCGTCTGCTGGGCCAATCGCCGCGCATCCGCCGGCCGGCCCTGCAACCAAAGCTCTCGCGCGAGCGATATGCCGGCCCGGTTGCGGTGATCGAAGCCGTAGACCGTGCTGATCCGTTCCGTGCCCGGTCCCCGCCACGCGGCCTCCAGCATGTTCAGCGCGTCGCGATGCTCGCCGGCCAGATGCAGCGAGACGCCCAGAAGCGAATGGGCGAGCGCGATCGAGGTCGCATCGCCGAGCGCCTCGGCGACCGTGAGGCTCTGCTGCGCGTAACCGAGCGCGGCGTCGAACTGTCCCATCCGCTCGTGGAAGATATGCATGCGGCCGAGTAGCTGGAGCTGGTTCTGCTCGTCGCCGCGCGTCCCGGCGATCGCAAGGCTCCTGCTCAATGCGCCGCGTGCAGCCTCGCTGCCGCCGCGCGTGAACATCAGGGTCAGTCCGAGTGCGGCCTGGATGTGCATTTCCTCGGCGCCGCCGCGCGAGGAGGGATCGATCGCGAGCAGCGCCCGTTCCGACCAGCGCCGACATTCGATCAGCAAGGACATCGCCAGGAAGATCGGCGCCGCAGCCGCGGCGAGCGCAATGCCGATGCGGACGTCGCCGCGCATGCCGAAGCACCAGTCCAGCGCTGCGCGCACGTTGTGAAGCGCGGAGAAATGGATCGCGCGTTCGTCGGCGCTCGGTACCGTCGCCCATGTCGTGCCGGCCTGCTCCAGCCATCGCCGGTAGTAGGTCGCGTGGCGGGCGGCGAGCACTGCGTCGTTCGGCTCGATTTCGAGCAAATAGGCGCGCGTCGTATCGAGGAGGCGGTAGCGCATCATGGCGCCGATCGGTCGTGGCGCGACCATGGACTTGGCGACGAGGCTGTCGATGGCGTCGAACAGGTGAGAGCGGTCGACGCGTTCGTCCGGCACGACCTCGAGCGCTGCGTCGATGGTGAAGTGACCGGCGAAGACCGCAAGCCGGCGCAGCACGAGGCGCTCAATGTCGGACAGGAGCCCGTAGCTCCAGTCCAGCGTCGCCTGCAACGTCTTCTGTCGCGGCGGCGCGGTGCGTTGGCCCTGCCAGAGCAGGTTGAGGCGCTCGTCGAGCAGTGCCGCCGTCTGCTCAAGGCCGTAGGCTTCGACCCGGCCGGCGGCGAGCTCGATCGCCAGCGCCATGCCGTCGAGCTTGCGGCAGATTCCGGCAACGATCGCAGCATTGGCATCGTCGAGCGCGATCCGCGCGCCGCCGGCTGACGCTCGTTCGATGAACAGCTGAAGCGCGGGATAGGTCTGCGCGGTGGTCGCCGTCAGTCCGGCACTGTCAGGTGGCACGGCAAGCGGTGCCAATCGATAGACCTGCTCGCCCTCGACGCGCAGGGCTTCGCGGCTCGTCGCCAGGATATGGACATGCGGCGCGGCGTGGAAGATCGCCGCGGCAAGCGGCGCCGCGGCGGCGATGACATGCTCGCAATTGTCCAGGATCAGCAGCATCCGCTTGTCCCGGAGATGCGCGAGCAGCGCGGGCAAGGAATCGTCGGCCTGTGCCGGCAGGCCCAGCATCAGCAGGATCGAGGTGATCACGAGATCGGGATCGCTGAGCGCGGCAAGGTCAACGAAATGTGCAGCGTCGGAGAACGTTTCGAGCAGGTCGTGAGCGATCGCCACCGCAACGGCGGTCTTGCCGACTCCGCCCGGGCCGGCGATCGTGACGAAGCGCGAGTTGACGAGCTTGTCAGAGACGGCGGCGACCGCTTCGTCGCGGCCGACCATCCGCTGCAGACGGTTCGGCAATTTCACCAGCGGCGGACCCGTCCGCGGTGCGGGGTGGCGCTCTACCGGGCTCTCCATTTGCGAGATCGGCGCCACGAAGCAATAGCCGCGCCCGGAGAGCGTGGTGATGTAGCGTGCGCCGGCCTTGCCGTCGCCGAGCGCCTTGCGAAGGGTTGCGACGTGAAAGCGCAAATTGGCTTCTTCGACGGTCATGCCGGGCCACACCAGCGCCATCAGATCCTGTTTGCTGACGACCTCGTTCGGTCGCGACATCAGCGCGATCAGCGTGTCGAAGGCTCTCGCGCCGAGCGACAACGCGACGCCATCGCGCGTCACGAGTCTTTCATGCGGCGTCACGATGAATGGCCCGAACGATAGAGTTCCCGCTGCGGTGCCGCCCGGATCGGTCATGGCAGAATCTTGGTCCTTTCGAAGGTACCGGATAGCCAGACGATTGTGATCCAGCAAGGCCGCCCCTGCATTTGGCTCAGACCGCGTGCGCGGGCCTCGTGATCAGCTGCAAGCTGAGGCCTCACAACTTCTCACAAATCCAAACGGGTGTGCTGCGGTGGCCGCTGCTAGTCGGTTGGGCGACCGCAAGGAGACATCATGACGCAGACGGAAAAACTGCTCTACACGGCCCGGACGCACACCGCCGGCGGGCGCCAGGACGGCACGTCCCGCAGCTCGGACGGCCGTCTGGACGTCAAGCTCTCGCCGCCGGGTGGCACAGGCATCGGCACCAATCCCGAGCAATTGTTCGCGGCCGGCTGGTCGGCTTGCTTCGAAGGCGCGATGGAGATCGCGGCCCGCAAGCGGAAGATCGACCTTCCCAGGAAAAGCGCGATCGATGCGGAGATCGACCTCGTTCTTGATGAGGGCGCGTATTCGCTCAGGGCGCGTCTCAATGTCAGCCTGCCGGGTCTCGATCGCGATATCGCGCGCGGCATCGTCGATGAAGCGCACCGGACCTGTCCTTATTCCAAGGCCGTCCGGGGCAACATCGACGTCACGGTCGCGCTGATCTGACGCACCACCATCAACCATCAGCAAGGTAGTAACACCATGAAGCAGATCATCGACCAACACCGGCGCCAGTTTCTCGGCGTCGCCGCGGGGACCGTCGCCGTCGGCCTCGGCGTGATCGACCTCGCCCGCGCTGAATCGCAGGCGCCGCGCTCCTCCTCGACGAACGCCTCCTTCGGCGCGATCAAGCAGATCGATGCCGGCGTCCTCAATGTTGGCTATGCGGAGGCCGGTCCGTCGAACGGTCCCGTGGCGATCCTGCTGCACGGCTGGCCCTACGACATTCACAGCTTCGTCGATGTTGCGCCGATCCTGGCGCAGGCCGGCTATCGCGTGATCATCCCGTATTTGCGTGGATACGGCACGACGCACTTCCTCTCCAGCGAGACGCCGCGCAATGGCGAGCCTGCCGCGATGGCCGTCGACATCATCGCGCTGATGGACGCGCTCAACATCAAGAAGGCGGTCGTCGCCGGTTTCGACTGGGGCGCGCGCACCGCCGATATCATCGCCGCGCTGTGGCCGGATCGTTGCCGCGCGCTGGTGTCGGTCAGCGGCTATCTGATCTCCAGCCAGGCCGCCGGCAATGCGCCGCTGCCGCCGCAGGCCGAGCTGCAATGGTGGTATCAATTCTATTTCGCCACCGAGCGCGGCCGCGCGGGATACGAGAAATACACGCACGACTTCGCCAAGCTGATCTGGAAGCTCGCCTCGCCGCAGTGGAAGTTCGACGACGCCACTTTCGACCGGAGCGCGGCGGCGCTCGACAACAAGGATCATGTCGCGATCACGATCCACAATTATCGCTGGCGGCTCGGGCTCGCCCAGGGCGAGGCGAAATACGAGCATCTCGAAAAGAAGCTTGCGGCCGCTCCCGTGATCGGCGTGCCGACGATCACTATGGAAGGCGACGCCAACGGCGCGCCACATCCCGACGCCAGCGCCTACGCCAAGAAGTTCTCTGGTCGCTACGACTATCGCCTGATCACTGGCGGCATCGGCCACAACCTGCCCCAGGAGGCACCACAAGCCTTTGCCAAGGCCGTCATCGACGCCGACGGTGCCTGAGAATTTGTCCATGCCTCGGTCCAGCCCGGCTGGACCGAGCTTCTCCCTTTCAATCCCAACCTGATCAAACGTCATGACGCCAACCGGAACCGAAAAGACAAGATTCTCCTTCCCCACGGTGATCGTGCTCGCCGTGATCCTCCTCGTCGTTCTCCTGACCTGTGTGCCATACCTCGTCACGATCGCCCTTGCGGAGGGGCCGGCGGAACGCGCGACAGCCGATGCGTCGCCGATCTTCGGGGTCACGATTCCACAGGGCTACAAGCAGTGGGAGCTGATCGCACCGGCCGAGGAGGCCGCGCCGCTCGACGAGCTTCGCGCTGTCGTCGGCAACCAGACCGCAATCGACGCCTATCAGGCTGGAAAGCTTCCATTCCCCGACGGCACCATTTTGGTCAAGCGCGCCTGGAAGCGGAAGCAGTCACCCGAATTCGCGTCCGCCACGATTCCTGGCGCCGCCACCACGGTGCAGGTGATGGTCAAGGATTCAAAAAAATATGCCGCCACCGGCGGCTGGGGGTTTGGTCGCTTCGTCAACGGCAAGCCGGTCGACGAGGCCCAGCATCGCACCTGCTTCGCCTGTCACGAAGCCCGCGCCAAGAGCCGCGATTACGTCTTCACACGGCTCGCGCCCTGAGCATCCGGGAGACGACGATGTCGAAGACCTGGTTCATCAGCGGCAGCTCGCGCGGTCTGGGACGGGCTATCGCGGAGGCCGCGCTTGTGGCGGGAGATCGCGTGGTTGCTTCGGCCCGTGACACGGTGCCGCTCGATCCGTTGCTTGAACGCTTCGGCGACAGAGTGCGGATCGTAGCGCTCGACGTGACCGACGAGGCGGCAGCGCGAGCGGCCATCGGCCTCGCCGTAGAGGCGTTTGGCGGCGTCGATGTGGTCGTGAACAACGCCGGCTATGGCGAACTCGGATCGGTCGAGGACACGAGCCTGGAGTCGTTCCGTCAGCAGATCGAGGTCAACCTGATCGGCACCATCATCGTCACGAAGGCGGCGATCCCTGTGCTGCGTCGGCAGCGCCGCGGGCACATCGTGCAGTTCTCATCCGTCGGCGGACGTATCGGTGCTCCGGCCCGCGCGGCCTATTCGGCTGCGAAATGGGGAATCGAAGGCTTTTCGGAGTCCCTGGCGCGCGAGATGGCGCTGATCGGCGTGCACGTGACGATCGTCGAGCCCGGCGGCTTCCGGACCGGCTTTGCGCAGGCTGCGCATGCGACCGGTGAAGGTCGTGCCGACTACGATGCAGTCGTTGGAGCTGCTGTCAGGATGCAGCGCGAGTACGATGGTCGCCAGCCGGGTGATCCGGCGAGGGCTGCCACCGTCCTGTTGAAGCTCGTCGATATGGATTGTCCACCTCTACGGATTGCGCTCGGGAGCGACGCGGTAAACGCCATCGCAACGACGGATCGGCAACGCCTCGAGGAACTCGAGAGGTGGCGCGCGCTCAGCATCTCGACCGACTACTGACCCGCCGCGCGCCTTACTCCGCCGCGACCATCTGCTGTGTGCGCCACTGACCGAGCAAGGCGCGGAGCGAGGCCGGCTTCACCGGCTTGTTGAGCACCGCGATATTCTCCTCACGCGCGGCGACTTGCACTGCGGGGCTACGGTCGGCGGTAATCAGGATCGCGGGGATGGTGTCGCCGAAGCGGCGGCGGATCTCGCGGATGGCGGCAATGCCGTTGCCACGGTCGAGATGGTAATCGACGAGCAGGCCGGTGACGCGCTTCCCGGCAGCTTCGATCGCGGCGATCGCGCCTTCGGGATCGGCCACCGCGATCACCTCGGCGTTCCAGGCCCTTAGCAGCGTGCGCATGCCGTCGAGGATCGCCGCGTCGTTCTCGATGCAGACGATCAGGGCGCCCGAGATCGGCCTGTGCGCGAGCGGCGTCGCGATGGTCACGGCGGCGGTGTGCGTGACCGCCTTCGCGGTCGGCACCGTCACGGAAAACACCGAGCCGCCGCTCGCATTGCCGTCGATGGCGATGCCGTGCTTGAGCACGCGCGCCAGCCGTTCGACGATCGACAGGCCAAGGCCCAGACCGCGCGCGATCCGCGCGCCCTGCTCGAGGCGGTGGAATTCCTTGAAGATCTCGCCGCGCTTGACCGATGGGATTCCGACGCCGGTGTCATAGACGCAAATCTTGAGCGAGGCGCCGCGGCGGCGGCAGCCGACCAGCACGCGGCCGCGCGGTGTGTATTTGATCGCGTTGGAGATCAGGTTCTGGAGCAGGCGCCGCAGCAGCAGGCGGTCCGACTCGACCGGCAGTGAGCAGGGCACGAAGGTGAGCTCGAGACCCTTGGCGCGCGCGATCGGCGCGAACTCGATCTCCAGCGAACGCATCAAATCGGCCATCTTGAAGCTCGAGATCGAGGTCGTCATCGCGCCGGCATCCAGCCGCGAGATATCGAGCAGCGCGCCGAGGATCTCCTCGATCGCCTGGAGCGACTCGTCGATGTTCTCGACCAGCCGGGTCTCCTCGCCGCTGTGCTGGCGCTCGACCAGGCTCGTGACGTAAAGCCGCGCCGCGTTGAGCGGCTGGAGAATGTCGTGGCTGGCGGCGGCGAGGAAGCGCGTCTTGGAGATGCTGGCGTCTTCCGCCGTGCTCTTGGCCCGCGCCAGCTCGGAGTTCAGCCGCGTCAGCTCCTCGGTGCGGTCGCGCACGCGCTTTTCCAGCGTCGCGTTGGCGCGCTCCAGCGCTTCCGCCGCCTCGAACGTCGGCGTGACGTCGGTAAAGGTGATGACGAAGCCGCCGCCGGGCATGTGGTTGGTGAGCACCTCGATCACCATATGGCGTTCCGGCAGGCGCTCGAGATACGGCTCGCCGTCGGTGGTGTAAGCCGCGAGCCGCCGCTCCAGCATGGCTTCGCGCGCGGACGGATCGTCCGGATCGCTCACGCCCATGAATTCCAGGATTTCGCGCAAGGGCGTGCCGAACTGGATGAAATGCGGCGGCACGTTGAGGAGATCGCCGAACTGACGATTGGAGCAGATCAGTTGCAGGTCGGCGTCGAACACCGCGATGCCCTGACGCACATGGTTGAGCGCGGTCTGGAGGATCTCGCGGTTGAAATGCAGCGCCGCATGGGAATCGTCGAGCAGTTTCAGCGCGGCCTTCGCAGAGACGGTCCGCTTGCGCAGCAGGAGCGACATCACGAGCCGCGATGAGGCCGCGCCGATCGAGGAGGCGATCAGGTGCTCGGCGTGCTGCAGCAGCTCGAAATCGGCGGGCGCCGCGGGCTCGAGCCGAACATTGCGTCTTGCGGAGAAGGCCTCGAACGAATGTCGTGCACGGTCGGGCCCGAGATACTGCGCGACCGTGGTCTGGATGTCCTGCACCGTGACGGTGGTGCGCCAGCGGCGGAAATTCGGGGAGATCGGCGCGAGTGTGATGGGCACGAACAGATCGGCCTGCACCAGCTCGATGGAAGACGGCTGCCGCGCCAGCGACAGCAGCACATAGGTGAGGATGTTGAGCGACAGCGACCAGACAACGCCATGCATCAGCGGCGGCAGGTCGGCGCCGAACAGCGCCTGCGGCCGCAGCGCCTCGATCCCGAACGGACCGTGCTGGAGCAGCAGGATGCCTGAAGTCGAGGTATCCATGAAGCTCGGGATGAACAGCGTGTAGAGCCACACCGCGAAACCGACCAGCATGCCGCCGATCGCGCCGCGCGCGGTCGCGCGCCGCCACAGCAGTCCGCCGAAGAAGCTTGGTGCAAGCTGGGCGATGGCGGCGAAGGAGAGCAGACCGATCGCCACGAGCTGGGTGTTGCCAAGCGCGCGGTAATAGAAATAGGCCATCACCATGATGGCGAAGATCGCGAGCCGCCGCGAGCGCAGCAGGAAGTCGCTGAAATCGGCGCCGCCGGGGCGCCCCTCCGGGCGCCGTTGCAGCACCAGCGGCACCACGAGGTCGTTCGAGACCATGATGGAGAGCGCGACGCATTCGACGATCACCATCGCGGTCGCCGCCGACAGGCCGCCGACGAAGACTGCGACGCTGAGGAGTGCCGCACCACCCTCCATGGGCAGCGCCAGCACGTACATGTCCGGGTCGACCACACCAAACGGAAAGATGACGAGGCCGGCGAGGGCGATCGGGATCACGAACAGATTAATCGCGACGAGATAGAGCGGGAACAGCCAGCGCGCGCGGCCGACCTCGGCGTCGGACGAGTTTTCGACCACGCTGACGTGAAACTGGCGCGGCAGCAGCATGATCGCGCAGAGCGACAGCAACGTCATGGTGAGGAAGTTGCCGATCGACGGCGAATACTCGATCGCGCGCACCGCCTCAGGCGTCTTCATCGCGCGCTCGATCAATTCAGGCGGCGAGAACATCCAGAAGGTGACGAAGATGCCGGCGGCGAGGAATGCGACTAGCTTGACGATGGATTCGGTCGCGACCGCCAGCATCAGGCCGTGCTGGTGCTCGGTGGCGTCGGTCTGCCGCGTGCCGAACAGCACCGCGAAGGCCGCCATCGCCAGCGTCACCATCAGCGCCATATCGCCGAGGATCGGGATGTGAGAGAAGGCCTGGTCCTCGCTCAGGATCGTTGCGAGCGAGGAGGCGACCGCCTTGAGCTGGAGCGCGATGTAGGGCACCGAGCCGATGATCGCGATCAGGGCCACGGTGGCCGCCACCGCCTGGCTCTTGCCATAGCGCGCGCCGATGAAGTCGGCGATCGAGGTGATGTTGTGGGCCTTCGCGAGCTGGATCACCCGCCGGAGCACGCCGGCGCCGATCCCGATCATCAGGATCGGGCCGACATAGATCGCAAGGAAGTCGGTCGAGTTACGGGTCGCGAAGCCGACCGAGCCGAAGAAGGTCCAGGAGGTGCAATAGATCGCGAGCGACAGCGGATAGATCAGGCCGGAGGCGCGGCCCGGCCCGGCCGGCGAACGGCGGTCGCCGTGGCTCGCCACCAGGAACAGAAAGCCGATATAGCCGAAGGCGGCGGCGATCACGCCCCAGTCGTGCAGCATTGGCCCGTGCGTTCTCCATGGGCGCGACAGCGCCCGCTCTCATTTTCCTTGCAAATCTAGCGCTTTGGACGGGCGCAAGCGACAGCGAAATGCCGTGCGGGAACCGGAACTGAGGTTGTCGTTAAGCCGTATGGCGTTCTCAGGCCTACTGAGAGAGTCCTCGTGTGGCACCCCCTCCCTGCCCCTCGCCCGCAAGGGGGAACGGAGAGGATATCGCTCGTTGCAACAAAGGTGAGACCAGCCCCGGGTCAGGCAGTTGCACTCAATCGAGGTGAGGAAGGCACAACTCTTTCGCTCCCTCCCCCCCCTTGCGGGGAGGGTTGGGGAGGGGGTAGCCCCGGCGGCGGTGTGGGTTGAGCTAAAGGAGAGGCGAGAGTCCTACTCCGCCGCCAGCGATTTCTCGCGGAGCGGCAGGCCGAGGCGGTCCCACACTTGCAGCAGGGCGTCGGCGAGCTGATCGATCAGGCCATCGTCGTGATAGGGCGAGGGCGTGATGCGCAGGCGCTCGGTGCCCTTGGCAACGGTCGGATAGTTGATCGGCTGGATGTAGATGCCGTGCTCTTCGAGCAGCAAATCGGAGGCCTGCTTGCACTTCTCGGGATCGCCGACGAACAGCGGCACGATGTGGGTGTCGCTCGACATCACCGGCAGGCCGGCGGCGTTGAGGATCGCCTTGACGCGGGCGGCGCGGTCCTGGTGGCGCTCGCGCTCCCAGCTCGAGGTCTTCAGGTGCTTGATCGCTGCGGTCGCGGCCGAGCAGATCGCCGGCGGCAGCGCGGTCGTGAAGATGAAGCCCGGCGCGTAGGAGCGCACGGCGTCGATGATCTGGCCGTTGGCGGCGATGTAGCCGCCGAGGCAGCCGAACGCCTTGGCCAGCGTGCCTTCCAGAATGTCGATGCGACGCATGACGCCGTCACGCTCGGCGATGCCGCCGCCGCGCGGGCCGTACATGCCGACGGCGTGGACCTCGTCGACATAGGTCATCGCGCCGTACTTCTCGGCGAGATCGCAGATCTTCGCGAGCGGGGCGACGTCGCCGTCCATCGAATAAAGGCTCTCGCAGGCGATCAGCTTCGGCCGGTTCGGACCCGCAGCCTTCAGCAGCTCTTCGAGATGCGCGAGATCGTTGTGGCGGAACACAACGCGCTCGCAGCCGGACTGGCGGATGCCTTCGATCATCGAATTGTGGTTGAGCTCGTCCGACACGATCAGGCAGTTCGGAATGAGCTTTGCGATGGTCGCGATGCCGGTCTGGTTCGAGACATAGCCGGAGGTGAAGAGCAGCGCGGCTTCCTTGCCGTGGAGGTCGGCGAGCTCGGCCTCAAGCTGCACCAGCGGATGATGCGTGCCGGCGATGTTGCGGGTGCCGCCGGCGCCGGTGCCGACGCGGGTCGCGGTTTCGACCATGGCTCCGACCACCTTCGGGTGCTGGCCCATGCCGAGATAATCGTTGGAGCACCAGATTACGACGTCGCGTTTGCCCTTCGGCGAGTGCCAGAGCGCATGCGGGAACCGGCCGGCTATGCGTTCGAGGTCGGCGAATACGCGGTAGCGCCGCTCGGTGTGAAGACGATCGAGGGCGGAATTGAAGAACTGGGCGTAATCCATCGGAAAAACCTGAGACGGAACTGACCAAAAAGGGATGCATCTTCTTAGAGCTTTTCCAGCTCTAATGTCCATGCGCTATCCCACATTTGGCCTTGGGGAGCATTTGGGCAAAATGCCCTATCGTGCGATTTGAAACTTGATCCCGATCAAGTTCACGCGAGATGCATTGTTGCTCTGCACCATGCGCCGCAGCGCTGAAGGTGCGCCCCCTTGCCCTGCTTGCGGGGAAAGGGTTGGGGGGAGGGGAAGTCTCCAAGTGGACGGTGAGAGTTGATCCCTTACCCGCCGCGCGCGAGACGATGCTTCGTATCGCTCGGGGCGCGTCGGCCTCTCCCCGGAAGCGGGGCGAGGCGAAGACAACGCTCAGGTCGTCCTGAACTGGAGCATGCCGTCCTTCGTCTCCGCCGTCAGCCGGCCCTCGACGATCATGTAATTGACATGGGCGACCAGCTCGCCGGCGGCAAAGCCCATCTGATGTTCGTCCAGCACATGCTTGTTGAACACGACAGGCACCAATGCGCGCGAGGTCTGCGGCACCTCGCGGCACGCCTCCGCGATCAGGCGGCAGCGCTCCTCGTGGTGGTCGGCGAGCTGCTTGATACGGGTCTTCAGCCCATAGAACGGCACGCCGTGGCCGGGCAGCACCAGAAGGTCATAGGGCAGGGTGGTGGTGAGGCTTGCGAGCGAGGCCAGATATTCGCCGAGCGAGTTCTGGTCGGGCTCGACCGCCCACACGCTGACATTCGGCGAGATCTTGCTCAGCACCTGGTCGGCGGAGAGAAACAGCTTGTCGTCGGCGCAATACAGCATCACCTGGTCGAGCGCGTGGCCGCCGCCGGTGATCACCTTGAAGCGGCGCGAACCGATTACGACATCGTCGCCGTGCGAGATGCGGCGGTAGGACGGCGGCAACACCGAGACGCGCTTGAGATAATCCTGGCCGCGGCCGAGCAGCTTCTCGGTGAGCGACTCGTCCATGCCGTGGCGGCGGAAGAACAGCCGCTGCGCCCCGCGCCGTTCCTCGGTGCCACGGTTCTGGTGATAGACCGATTGCAGATATTCGACCTGCGACATCACCAGCGGGCATTTGAACCGCTCGACGATCCACCCCGCGAGCCCGACATGATCGGGATGGGAGTGGGTGACAATCAGCCGCGTGATGTTGACGCCCTTCAACGGACCGTCGAACAGCTTCGTCCAGGCCTCGATCGTCTCCTCGTTGCCGAAGCCGGCATCGACCATCGCATAGCCGTCGCCGTCGGCGAGCAGATAGATGTTCACGTGGTTGAGGCGGAACGGCAGCTTCAGCCGCACCCACAACACGCCGGGCCGTATTTCGACGACCTCATCGGGACCGGGATGCTGTTCCCAGGGGTAGCGCAGGGCCTCGGCCGAGGATTGCGCGGTGTCGGTTTTTGAATTCATGCTTCCGGCTTAAACCGAGCGGCCGCGGCGCGCCAGCCGAAAAACTACGCTGGGTGGTCGCGCATGGCCATCATACCGGGCGAAATTTCCGTGTCCCGGTTGGCGTGCGCCAAAAACGCCGTCATTCCGGGGCGCGCGTCGGCGCGAACCCTGAATGACGGCGATTGTAGCGCGGGATTCCCGGTTCGGCGCTACGCGCCGCCCTGGAATGACAATCAGGCCGCTCGCATGTCGTTGAGGAACGCGTCGATCTCTCCGCGCAGCATGTCGGCCTCGCGGCGGAGCGCATCCGAGGCGCCCAGCACTTCCGTTGCGGCAGCGCCGGCTTCTGCGGACGCCGTGGAGACGCCGACGATGTTGCTGGAGACCTCGCTGGTGCCGCCGGCCGCATGCTGGATGTTGCGGGCGATTTCGCGGGTGGCCGCGCCCTGTTCCTCGACCGCGGCGGCGATCGTGGTGGTGACGTCGTTGATCTCGCCGATGATGCGGCCGATGCCTTGGATGGCGCCGACCGCTGACGTCGTAACCTGCTGCATGCTGGCGATCTGGGTGCGGATCTCATCCGTCGCCTTGGCGGTCTGGCTCGCGAGGCTCTTCACCTCGGAGGCAACCACCGCGAAGCCACGGCCGGCCTCGCCCGCGCGCGCCGCCTCGATGGTGGCGTTGAGCGCGAGCAGGTTGGTCTGCGATGCGATGGTCTGGATCAGGTCGACGACGACGCTGATGCGGCTCGCGCTGTCGGCGAGGCTCTGCACCGTGGTGTCGGTGGCGCCGGCCTCGTCGACCGCCTTCTTGGCGATCTCGGCCGAGGTGACAACCTGGCGGCTGATCTCCTGGATCGAGGAGGACAGCTGCTCGGTGCCCGCCGACACGGTCTGGACATTGACCGAGGTTTCCTCCGCGGCGGAGGCGACTGCGCTGACCAGCGCGCTGGATTGGTCGGCGGTGTTCGACATGCTCTGCGCGGTCGACTGCATCGAATTGGCCGACTGCGCGAGATTTTCGAGCGCGGTGCGCACCGTGCCCTCGAACTCGGCGATCTTGGCCTCCATGCGCGCGGCACGCTCGGCCTTGGCGACACGGTCCATGTCCTGCTCGCTCGTCAGCGCGCGGGCCTCGATCATGCTCTCGCGGAACACCTGCAGCGTGTTCGCCATCACCGAGATCTCGTCATTATGGTGCTTCGAGCGGTAGATCTCGGTCTCGAGGTCGCCGTTCGCGAGCAGCTGCATCGACTGATGCAGGGCGCCGATCCGGCGCAGGATGTTGCGGCCGACATAGAGCCAGACGAAAAGGGCCGAGCCGACCAGCATCAGCGCGCCCAGCGCCAGCATGGCGGTAGTGGCGAACGAGATTTCCTGACGGGCCTGGAAGGTCGACGCGTTGGTTTCCTTCTGCACGCCGTCGACGAGCTGCTGCACGCTGATGCCGAGGCCGACATTGAGCTTGCGGGTCTCGTCCAGGATGGTCTGGCCGTAATCGATCGAGTCGAGCTCCTTCTGGCGGATCTTGAACACGCCGGTCTTGCCCTCGCCGAAGGCGAACAACTTCTGCACGGCGTCGCGCACCGCCTGCATGGAGGAGATATTCGGCAGGTCCTCGAGGTTCGACCTGACGCGGTCGCGGGTCGCCTTGAACTCCTTCTCGATCGCCTCCAGCGTGTCGCTGTTGTTGGCCGAGAGTGCCGCCATCATGTCGGCGGCCATCAGATTGCCGTTGGCGGAGATCGTCGAGATCTGGGCGACGATGCGGGCGGCTTCGGTGGCATCGTCAGCGGAGACTTCCGCGGCGCCGAGGATCGCGTTCAGGCGCGTCTGCGCATCGAGCATCGCGGGACCCGCCGCGCCGACGAAGGAGAGCTGCGCCTTGCGCAGTGCTTCGTACTGC
Organism: Bradyrhizobium sp. NAS80.1; assembly: GCF_001908205.1. Taxonomy (GTDB): domain Bacteria; phylum Pseudomonadota; class Alphaproteobacteria; order Rhizobiales; family Xanthobacteraceae; genus Bradyrhizobium. Next base: position 6,712 of record NZ_LGHL01000089.1, on the reverse strand, counting down.
TTGTCGTGCAGCGCGCCGGTATCGAGCCGTTCACGTGCGGCCGACACCAGGCTCTGGGTTGCCTCGTCGATGCTCTTGGCGGTGTCACGCAGCGCGTTCGCGGTCTGCTTGTCGGCACCGAGCTCGATGATCTCGCCGAGCTTGGCCATGGCAAGCTGCTGGATGTCCTTCACGCTCTTGGTGCGTTCGCTCAGCGCCTCGTCGGAGGGCGATGCCAGGAGGCCGGGGCCCTGCGCCGCGAGCGTTGCGCTCTGCGAGGCGAGCTGAAGGCTGGCGGAGAGCCGCGGAATGTCGCGGCCGCTCAGATCCATCATGGTCGCGCCGAGATGATTGAAGACGAAGCCGGCGCCCGCCGCGATCACGAGACCCATGCCTGCGATCAGCGCGAAGGCCGCGAACAGACTGCCGCGCACACCCCATTTCGGCATCTTGAAGCGAGGCCGGAAACGGCCAAGGAAGCGGCTAAGGCTCGGACGGATCGCCATCGAAATTCCCCCACACCCAATGATCTCTTAATATTTTCGCGGCGGAGTATCCTTGGGGCGGGTTAAAAAATCGCAAGTTGCACAATCGGTTGCGTTCACAGCGAAAAAGAAAGGGCCGGCAGAATTGCCGGCCCTTGATGGCGAAAGAGATTATTAAGACGCGATCAGTAGCGCGCGACGGCCGGGCTGGCCCAGTTGAAGCGGTAGTTGAGGCCGGCCTTGACGGTGTGGTCGTCGGTGGTGAAGTTGCCGGTGCCCACCAGCGGACCTGCGATGAAGTGCGCGTCGCCGAAATTGTAGTACTGGTACTCGGCCTTGGCCGACCAGTTCGGGGCGAACATGTACTCGATGCCGGCGCCGACGGTGTAGCCGTTGCGATGATCGCCATCGATGATGAAGCCGGTCGGCACGCCAAAGACCGTCACCTTCTCGTTGTTGTCCGAAAAGGCGTAGCCGCCCTTCACGTAGAGCAGGCCCGGACCCCAGGTGTAGCCGACGCGGCCGGTGATCGAGCCGATGCCACGCTGGTCGTTGGTGTAGGCGACGCCGCCCGGGAATACCGCGCCGACGCTGCCGGAGAGCCAGGAATACTGGCCTTCGACGCCGACCACGAAGCTGGGGTTGAGCTGCCAGTCCGCGCCGACCTGCACGCCGCCGAGGAAACGGCCGTTGCCGTTGTTGCCGGTGGAGAGGCCGTTGAAATTGTTGTCGCTGGAGAACGCGCCGCCGAGATGACCACCGATGTAGAAACCGGTCCAGTTGTAGATCGGCGCGACGTAGGCCGGCGCCGGCGTCTTGTAGTAGTTGCGCGCACCGAGATCGGCACCGATCGCCGGCGCAGCCGCACTCACCATGAGCAGCGCAACGGTCGCAAACAGAATCTTCTTCATAGTCTCGAACTCCAACACTTTATCCCCGGCAGGCGCGCTGTCCGCGCCGTCGTTGGTTTTGCAGATAGCTCGCTTTTTAGGAAAATGCTGTCACATCCATGGCACAACGACAGCCAACCTAACTTATTGGGCTGCAAATGATTTTCGTGCTTAATGACAGCTTAAGAAAAGCTGAAGGAAGGCTTAACTTTGTAGCCTTCGGGTAACTTGCGCGCGTCTGTCGTTAACCAAGACGGCGCCGCACCTCGTCGCGCATCTGCTCGCGGAATGCCGCGCGCTTTGCCGGCCGGTCTTCCTCCCGCACGTCGTGACGATTGAAGATGTCGAACTTCTCCAGGATCGGATAGCGCTCGCTCGCCATCGCGAGCACGCGCAGCACCTTGGTCGCGGATGGCGTCGGGCCACTCACCTCCCAGCGCCGGATAGTGTCGGCGCCGTCCTTGCCCGGCAGTCCGCAAAGCCTGGCCATGTCGGACGCGGTGAGCTTCCGCCCGAGAGTGTCGGAGAGGTCATCGCGGAGTTGCTTCAGTTCGGGGCCGGTCATGCTGCTTGCGTCCAGGGAGCTGCTGAAGGCAATGCACTAACGCTGATTCGGGTCCATCCGAAGGCAGGCATGATCATGATAGTGTGTAGCGCCGGTCGAGCGTCAGCGAGGGGAAATCGCATGCCTGTGTTCAAGCTGCCTCTGTCGGGGGATGTCGTCCAGTCCATCTATCCTTCGTTCTTCAGCCCCACCGGCGGCCAGTTCGGCCTCGTCAACATCACGGTCGGGCAGTCCTCGGCGCCGGAGGTCGAGAAGGACGTGCTCTCTGATGTGGCCGGCTATGGCAAGCAGATCGGGCAGGTCGCGGATGCGCTGCTGGCCGTGGTCGAGCATCTCGAAGCGCGCTCGGATCACGCGCTCGCTGACGACAAGGCGATCATCGCCTTCAAGGAGCTGATGCACTCGGTCGCGACCGTGAAGGAGCGGCATGGCCGCAAGGCGTGCCGCCCAAAGCGCCGGTGATGGCGCGCGTTTGCCGGATTCCGGCACATTCGAGCGTGCACGAAGTTATGAACGGGTGCCTATGGAAATCTTCCGATGAATGAACACATGGCGCAAGGGGTTCCTAGCGACGGAGGGATCAGCGATGACAGGCCTCAAACTCGCCATTGCCGCACTCATCACTGCCGGACTGGCGGCCGCCCCTTTCGCGGCTGAAGCAAAGAAGCACCGGTCGAGCCGGCATTACAGCACCGGCGTGGTGGCGCCGACCTTTAGCGGCGCCGGAGTGCCGATCACGCAACCAAGAGCGTCTTACGGCTCGTCCGGACAGTCGGTCGGCACGGTGACGGCGCCGTCGATCGGATCATATAACTGGCCGTCGGTCGGCGTGACCAACGCCGTCCCGACCTGGAGCAACACCACGAGATAGACGGCGCTCCTGCGAGGTGCGCCGCTGCCCCCCGGGGCGGCCTTCGATCCTAAGCGCCCCTGCCACCCTGTTGGCCGACCACGCAGCGCCATCCCGCCAGGCGCTCGGCTGGATGCTGGTTCATCCATTCGGCGAGCTGCGGTGCGCCCATCAGACAAGAGCGCATCGAGACGTCGGCGAAATCCGAATTGGTCACGATCTGCTCGTGACAATTCGCCGGCGAGGCGAGGCTGCAGAGTACAGCGATGATCTTGATCACGAGAGGTTTCCTACATCGCCGCCGCTGACTGCGCGACTGATCGTTGCGTTGCCCTGCTCCTCGTTGACCGGCTCCTGCGGAAAGATGCTGTCATAGATCGCCCGCGCCTCCTTGATGAGGCGCAGTCGCTCGCGCTCCGACCTTGAGACAAACTGAATAACTTCGCCCATGTCGACTCCAAACATTAACTGGTGTCCATCATGAGATGATGGATATCATTCCAACTGGATGTAGGGTGCTGCCTGGTCCTTTGAAACGGCGTCGGCAGTCAAGGCGAATAAAAAGCGCGTGACTGCGCCGCTGCCGGGTCGGAACCGAATACCGAAGGGATGCGAAATCGGCTGGAACCGATGAAGCCCCCATCTCGCGCCGCCGGCGCGCGCGCTCTGCGCCCACCGGGTGATGAACAGCATCGAGGGGTCGAGGCGCGCCATAGGCCTCTGAGCAGCCGCGCAAGGGGAAGCCCGCTCGCGCGTGGCGGGGAATAAATCGAGCCGCCTTTCGGTAGGTCAGATGCAGGGGCTGCTCCGAATTTGATCCGGATCAAAGCCCAGTCGCCGCTTCTGCGATCGAATAGCAACTGGCGGGACGCGGCGTCGCGGATCCCCAAGCCGTGAGGCGATCGATGGACATGCAGGCCACGACTATTCCTTCGGGTGACGCGAGCGGCCCGGACGTCGCCGGACCGGAGCTGCCGCTGGATGAGGGCGTACAGCGCTGTCTGCAGTTGCTGAGCGATGCCGGCTTGCGCCCGACGCGTCAGCGTCTGGCGCTCGGCCAATTGCTGTTCCTGCGCGGCCACCGTCACGTCACCGCGGAAGGGCTGTACGAAGAGGCGCTGGCAGCGAACGCGTACCTGTCGCTCGCGACCGTCTACAACACGCTGAACCAGTTCACTGAAGCCGGCCTGTTGCGCCGGATCGCCGCCGACGGCATCAAGTCGTTCTTCGACACCGACACGTCCGTGCATCCGCACTTCTATCTCGAAGGCGAGGACGTGCTGGTCGACGTTGCCGACGGCCTGACCTTCACCAAGGTCCCCGAAGCGCTCCCCGGCCACGAGATCGCGCGGCTCGACGTCATCGTCCATCTGCGCCGGAAGCGCACGTAGCGCCGCCGTGCACCCTCCAGGGGAGGGGGCAGGGCGCCTCACCGCAATCCCGCGCGACGGAATCCCTCGAGATAGTGCTCGCGATCGGCCTCACTGGCCCACGGCAATTGGGTCGTGATCCAGTGCAGCGAGATGTTGGGCTGGGTGCGGCGGAGCTCGCCCAGCGCCATCTCCGCAAGCATGCTGTCGCCGGTCATGCCGGCGGAGACGGCGAGCACGCGGTAGGCGCCGGTGAGGTCGCCGCGATGGCGGATCGCCTCGCGCGCCAGCGTGATGGCCTCGTCGTAGCGCCGCTCGGTGAAGCGCGCATAGCCGGCGATGCCGTAATAGATCGCCAGCGACGGATCGCGCGGTGAGAGCCGGATCGCCTTTTGCGCCGCCTCGAACGAATCTCTCGACCGCCCGGCGTAGGACAGCGCGAGCGCGTAATAGCCCTGCGCCAGCGAGAAGTTCGGATTGAGCGCGAGCGCCTGCTCGAACTCGGACAGCGCTTCGGAAAGCCGTCGTGTCGAGAAGCAGACGCTGCCGAGCGCGGTGTGCGCCCAGGCATCCTCGTGGTCGCAGCGCACCGCGGCGAGCGCGGCGGCCTCCGCGATCGGCGCCGCCGTGGCAAGCTCCGCCCAGCCGAGATGTACGCCGAACATGTGGCTCGCCGCGAGCACTGACAAAGCCTGGCCGTAATTCGGGTCGATGGAAATGGCGCGTTCGAGCAATGCCTGCGCGGCCTGGTGGTCTTGCCGCGTCACCCGCCAGTAATGCGACAGCGCGCGCATCACCAGGTCCCAGGCGTCGAGGCTCGCGGGAGGTTTGCGGTCGGCGCGAAAATTCTCCGCCGCATGGATCTGCGGCTCGATCGCGGCGACGATCGCGTTGGTGATGTCGTCCTGCACGGCAAAGACGTCGACCAGCTCGCGGTCGTAGCGCTCGGCCCAGAGGTGGCTGCCGGTGGTAGCGTCGTTGAGCTGCGCAGTGATGCGCACCCGGTTGTCCGCCTTGCGCACGCTGCCCTCGACGATGTAGCGGACGCCGAGCTCCTCGGCGATCTGCCTGACGTGGACCGCGCGTCCCTTGTAGGTGAAGGACGAGTTGCGGGCGACCACCATGAACCAGCGCTGCTTCGACAGCGCGGTGAGGATGTCCTCGCTGATTCCGTCGCCGAAATACTCCTGCGCGGGATCGCCGCTCATGTTCTCGAAGGCGAGCACCGCGATCGCGGGACGGTCCGCCACGGCGCGCGCCAGGGCTGGGCCGGGTTCGGCCGGCGCAAGCGTTGCTCCCGATTCTTCCCGGACTTCGCCGACGAAACGAAAGCCCTTGCGCGGAATCGTCTTGATCAGCCGCTGCGTGGCGCCGTCGTCGCCGAGCGCTTTGCGCGCGGCATTGATCCGGCTGTTCAGGGCGGAGTCCGAAACGATGCGGTCGCGCCAGATCTGGCTGATCAGGTCATCCTTGCTGACGACGCGCGCCCGCTGCGCGACCAGGTAAAGCAAGAGATCGAACACCTGCGGCTGCAGCGGCACGGTCGTTCCGGCGCGGGTCAGCTCGCGCAAATCGCCGTCGATCACGTTGTTTTCAAAGAGGAATCGCACGTTTCTGTCGTCTCAAGCAAAAATCAAAGTCGTCTCAGGCGAAAATCAACCGTCCGCGAAAGTCTAGGGCCGTCCGATCCGGCATGGTGCAGCTACCAAACAGTGCCGATGCCTCGGCACAACGGAGCTTTCTATGACCCAAATTGACGATCAGGTTCATTCGATCAGCCCGGAGTTTGCGGGCTCACGCATTTTCAAGTTCCTCGCCTTTCTGTACGGAATTGCGGCATATCTCGTGTTTTTCGTCACCATTCTCTACGCGATCGGTTTCGTGATGGGGCTGGTGGTTCCGAAGACCATCGACACCGGACCCGAGACGCCGACGGCCGAGGCCGTCATCGTCAATCTCCTTCTGATGGCGGTGTTCGCCGTTCAGCACAGCGTGATGGCGCGCCAGCGGTTCAAGGCGTGGTGGACGCAGTTCGTGCCCAAGCCGGTCGAGCGCAGCACCTATGTACTGTTCTCGAGCCTGTCATTGCTCCTCCTGTTCTGGCAGTGGCGTCCACTGCCCACGATCATATGGGACGTCCAGGATCCCGATCTTGCCGTGACGCTGGTCACGCTGTCCTTCGCAGGCTGGGTGCTCGTGTTCATCAGCACCTGCCTGATCAACCACTTCGAGCTGTTCGGATTGCATCAGGTGACCAATCATCTCGTCGGCAAGGAAGTGACGCCGGCGCGCTTCAGGACGCCGCTACTCTACAAGTTCGTCCGCCATCCGCTCTATCTCGGTTTCATCATTGCGTTCTGGGCGGCGCCGACCATGACCGCGGGCCACCTGCTGTTTGCGGCCGTGACCACGCTCTACATCTTCGTCGGCATCGCGCTGGAGGAACGCGACCTCGTCGATCTCTTCGGGGACGATTACCGGCAGTACAAACAACGGGTGTCGATGCTTATTCCCTGGCGCAGGTCGGCGTGAATATGTGCGCTGCTTTGTCCCTCCGCGCGTCCTCCAAAAGG
>NZ_LGHL01000088.1 GCF_001908205.1 Bradyrhizobium sp. NAS80.1 | reverse complement strand
CCGCGCCCGGCCATGCTCGGTCCGCCGCCGCGCGGCATGCTCGCCATGCTGGATCGTCCACGCGCGGATGCTGCGGCCGCCGACCGGCCGGAGGACACGTTCATTGCGCCGCCGCGATTGCCACCGCCACGGTTGGCATTGGCGGCACGATTGCCGCCGCTACCGGCGCGGTTCGCCGCCTTTGCGCGATCGCCGCCGCCCTTGGCACGGTCACCGGCACCCTTGGCACGATCTCCGGCACCAGCCCTATCGCCGCCGCCGGGCCGATCACCACGATTGCCCGCACGGTCGCCCGCGCGATCTCCGGCACCAGCACGGTCACCTACACGGTCACCTGGGCCACGATCACCGGCGCGATCACCCGCCCGGTCTCCCGCGCCCTGATTGGGACGCAGCACCTGGTTGCCGTCACGGCCGCGGAAGTCCATCCGGTCCGAGGCACCGGCCTTGATATTGTTGTTGCCGAAACGCTGCTGAACGTTGACGTTATTGTAGCGCACGCCCTGGCGATGCGCCGGATTGTGCTGCCAGCCTGTATTGATGTTGGCGGTACGATGATTGACGTAGACATTGCGGTTGCCCCAGTTGCAGCCGCCGCCCCAGTAATTGCCCCAGCGTCCGATGGCCCAGGCGGTGCCGAAGGCGATACCAGCGGCAACCACGCCCGCGCCGATATAGGACGGATAGCCCCAATAATACGGCGGATACTCCGTATAGGGCCAGGCGCCGTAGACCGTCGCCGGATCGTAATAGGGCACGTATATCGCCGCGGGATCGGCCTGCTGGATGACAACGACCTGCTTGCCTTCCTCGGTCTGGACGCTGACCTTTTGCTGCTTGGTCGTGACCAGCTTCTTGTTGTCATAGGCCTTGTTGCGCAGGCGCTGGATCGCATCCATCACGTCAGGCTGCTGCGCAAGAAAGGCGTCGCCGAGCTTCTTGGTCCAATCAAGCTGGTCGCTCATCATAGTCAGAACATCAGCGGTGCTGGCGAGCGCCTTGACGCTGTCATCCCAGCCCTGCTTGTCGACCTCCGTCTTCAGCGCATCGCCCTTCAGGGTCTTGCGCTCCTTCAGCCAGCGGTCGGCCTGTACCACTTCCAGCGGATAGGTCGAGGCGGCCAGCACGTTGGCAAGGAGCTCGTCGGGATAGAGCGCGATCGGCGCGACCAGCGCCTCGAGCTGCTCGGGCTTCAAAAGCTCGGCAGCCGGCGCCGGCAGGTTAGCCGGCTGCGCCTGCGTACTTGGTGTCACAGGCGCGCCAGGGGCCGCCGGCGTGGTGGCCTGCGCCATTGCTGCGGCGGGGATCGCCAGCAGCAGCGCAAGCGCCATCAGGGTCTTGCCGCAGCGAAACATCACAACCTCCCAAAACTTTCTGTCCGCGACCATCGGGCCGGACCATGGGCGTTTGTTGATCGAGATCAACGAAACGCATGCGCCGCCTCTGCTGCAGCGCGAGGAGGAGGTGTCGTTCGATCAGTTCAGCTTCCATCATCAGCCGGCCGGGTACGCAGCCGCGGCATCAACCAGCGACATGAACTCGCGGCGTCTCATGGCCACCCACGCTCCCCAATCCGGCCCCGGTCATCACGCAACCGCGAAAAGGAAGAGTCTCGCCAACGCGGAGATTCGATCAAAATCAAGATACCGGCTGTCAGCGGATGATCGGGAGCCGTATCGTGAACAGCGCGCCCCCCGCGGGCTGGTACGACGCGGCAATCGTGCCGTGATGGGCCTCGATGATGGTTTTGGCGATCGCGAGCCCCATGCCCATTCCTTCGGGCTTGGTCGTGAAGAATGGATTGAAGACGTTTGCGAGATCGGCAGCATCAATCCCGGGTCCAGTATCGGCGACCCTGATCTCGGCCTGATTGCCGGCGCGCAAGGTCGAGACGCTGACCTCTCGTTTCCCGGTGCCCGCGTCGGAGATCGCATCCATCGCATTAATGATCAGGTTGAGAACGACCTGCTGAAGCTGGACCGGATCGCCCCTGACGTGGAGATCGGCCAGAACCGGCATATAGGTCAACGTAATCCGGCGTCCATCGGCGACGGCCGTCACCAGGCCGATGGCTTCGCGCACCGTCTCGTTGAGCTCGATGTCCTGGATTTCAAACGGCGTCTTCTTCAGGACGCTGCGCAGCCTGCGGATCACCTCGCTCGCGCGCTGATCGTCGCGCCTGATATCGGCGAGAATCTGCCGGATCTCGTTGATGTCGGGCGAAGCGGCCTTCAGCATGAGCTCTGCCGTTTCGGCGTTGGTCAGGATGGAGCCAAGCGGCTGGTTCAATTCGTGAGCGATCGATGTCGTCAGCTCGCCGACGGCCGAATAGCGGTTGACGTGAGCGAGTTCGGCCAGGCGCTGGCGCGACTCGATCTCGGCGATCTGGCGGCGGCGGCGCTCATGCAGCAGACCGCTGATCAGGCCCGCCTGCACCAGGATCACGGCCGCGATCAGCAGCATCTGCCAGCGATACATTTCCCAGAGGGGTGCCTCGCGAAACAGGACTTCGCTGCCCGGCGGCAAGCGGCTCTCGCTGATGCCCCAGCGCTGCAACTCGCGCCAATCATATTTCGGCGGCGCAAATCCGATCGGATCGTATTTGACGTTGGCCGGCTTCTCGCCGCCGAGGATGCGGATGGCGGCGCTGACGGTCTTGGCGCTGGTTTCGGCGACCGAATGCATGGGGCCGCCGACGGTGCTGCCGCCGAAGAACGGCTCCTGATAAGAGAAGATCGGCGCATTCGCGACCGCATGCAGATTGCGGAGCGCAATGTCGCCCTCGTGGACGATGCCGGTGGCATCGACCGACATCAGGCCCCAGAACAACACCGTGTGCGGCGGAAGCGTCGATGCGCGCTTCAATATCTCATCGAATGACAGGTCGGAGTACCAGGTGAGAACGAGCCGGCCTTCCAGCGGCTTCAATTCCCGTTTCACCTCATCGGCCCAGAATTTTTCAAGCGGCGATGCGCCGATCACGACGGCGATCGCCTTGGTGTCCGGCAAGACCTGCAGAATGTTCTCGAAGGCTGCCAGAAAATCATTTCGGACCGCCACCACGGCGTCGTTGTCAGTGAGGTCGAAGCGGTTCACCATCCGCTGCTCGACCACGGTCAGCACCATCGGTGTGTTGGGAAAGAGCTTGCCCCGATATCGTTGCACGAACCGCGCGGCAGGCGCGCCGACGCTCAGCACGATGTCAGGCGGTTCGCCCTGGTAAAGTGATGCCAGATATTCGACGAAGGGCGCTTCCGGGCCCGGACCATTGAAGCGCGCAGTGAGTAGCGTGTGTTCCTGGATGTCGAGCGGCCATGGCGACTGCCGTTCGAACTCAAGCTCGATGCTTCGCGCATATTCGCTCCACGGCCGGAACTCGCGCCCGAAGGAATGCAGCATCAGCACGCGTTTGGGCTCGTTGCGCGCGGTCGCGTCCGGCTCGACGGCACTCACTGATCCGGGCAGCGTGCAGACAGCGAGCAACAAGCCAAGACAAAGCAGCACGGCCCTTGCCGGCCACAATTTGACTGACGCAATGATCACGCGCCCGCTCATCTTCCTCCGGCAGCTTCGACGGCCGTTCCCAATTCTAGCGGGAATTGCGCAGCTCCGACAGCCCGCGAAATGGCAGCGTCCCTCAGCGTTCCAGGACAGGCGGGCGCAGAATGCGGCAAGAGCAGCCGCGAGGATATCGCTACCTTGCCGGGCATCGGTGGTAGCGGATTTCCATATCTTCCATGCCGGGGAACAGGCGAACCAGACTATTCGCATCCAGCTCCTTCAGGCTGAATTGTACGCTGGAGAGCATCATGTCGGTCGCGCACGCCGCGATCAGGTTGACGTTCGGTCCGCTATCCTTTCTTGCCTTGATCCGGCAGCGCGCGAACTTGCCGATGATCTGGTCGCCGTCGACGATGAAGCCGCCGCCAAAGACGTCCGACATGTCGGTGAAGCCGCGCTGCGTCCCCTTGCTCGCGAACACCTTGGCACAATTGTCGGCATCGCTGACCCATGCACCGTCGAGATCGAGCGCATTGGCGCGAACGGCCAATGACGTAAGCAGTACTGCGCTGAGTGCGATTACAGTCCGTGAGCCCATCGCGTCATCCCCTCCCTCTCGCGCTCAATGGCCGCTCAACACAAGCGTCTTGATCGGCAGCAGCAATGCCTGAATGCGCAGCAGCAGCGCATGCACGAGGCCGACACCGTCGACGATGTGAAGCGCGATCGCACGGCCGGTGCTGGTATCTGCGGCAGAAATTTCCTCGTGGTTGCTGGTATACGCGTTCACGATGCAGCTGCTTCCCGGCGTAACCCCGTCGAGCCCGTTCTTGTAGAGCGGTTCGAGAAACACGAGGATCGTGCCGGGCCTTGCAGCGTTCTGCGCTTCGATCAGTTGCTGCCCGCCCTGGAACTGTCCGGCGGCGATGTAGTCCTGCACTGTAGTAACGAGCATGGGAATGATCACCCAAGGACGGGAGTTACAAGCCGCTTCCGCCACCATGCCCTTCTTCAGCACGCCGGCCTCGATCTGGCCGAAGCCAGCCTGGAGCACGGTTCGGCCCGCCCCTTCCGGAATCAGCACGCCAGCAGGCCGCATCAACTGGTTGACGACATCGCCCACGCGAAGCAGGAACTGCTCGACGCGACCGTCGACGCCGGCCCGCACAACGGTCTTGTCGAGGTCGACCTGGGCTTGCTCGAGGGCGGCTTGGGCGCTCGCCTTCTGGGCCGGCAGCAGCGTCGAGACCTGCAAGGCCGCCGTTTCCTTTACCGCGGTGGCGGCATCGATCCCCGCCTGGCGCTGATCGACCAGCACGCGAAGCTTGTCGATGTCACGTTGCGGCACGATGCCGGGGTTGCGGCTCTGAAGCTCACTCTTGACGTCGAGCTCGTCCTTGGCCTGCTGATAATTGGCCTTGGCTTCCTGGATCTGAGCTTCCGCCTTGACCACGTCGGACTGCGCGCTCGTCATCGCGGCGTCAACTTCGGCGACCTTGCGCTTCGCGGTCTCAAAGGCGGCTTGCTGCTTGGAGCTGTCCAGCCTGAACAGCACGTCGCCCTTCCTCACCGGCTGGCTGAACCCAACGTTCACCTCCGCGACCCGCCCCGACCCTTCAGGCAGGATCGGCACGGTCCGGAAGTAGAGCGTCGCAGAGTCCGTCGACGGATGGAAATAGAAGATCATCGTGATCAGCGAAACCGTGAGCATCAGGCATCCGGTGATGCCCCATCTCAGTTCGTACCACACCGAGAAGAACGTAATCTCCTTGCCGATCCGCTTGCCCTGGACGTAGCGACGGTAGAGGTAGTCGGGGACGATGGTAAGGAGCGAGCAGAACATCAGCTCAAACATGGCTGCGCTCCTTCTCCTTGGCGGAACCTGGTTTTTCCGCAGGTGGCGATTCGGTATCGCTGGCGACCTGAGCTGCACCGTTCGTGCCGCCGGCTCCGCCAGCAATCTTCTCGACGGAATCCGCAATGCTGCGGAGCGGCGTTCCGAAGTCCGGTATGTCAATCAGCGCAAGCAAGAGGCCCGCGACCCAGAAGATATGCATGTGCGTAAAGAGCGAGATCAGGCCGAGCACGGCGACGAATTCGAACTGGAGCTTTTGCGACTTGTGCGCCATCCGCTCCGGAAGGCTGTGCAGTTTCCAATAGAGGGTACCGACCCATAGTACGGTCCCGACCAGGAAAATGCCCATGACGACCATGAGCGGATCAGTTCCACTTCCCGGCGCGAGATAGAAAGGCAGATGATGCGGGGCCAATGGATGAAGCTGCTCGCTCAACGTTCACTCTCCAGAAGGACTGCGTTCGACGCGGATCGGCAAACAAAAGGCGCTCCCCCGATACCGACCTGCTTGATTTGGATCAAAGGTGCGCCCGGGGCTGCTCCTAGCCTTTCACGGATGCGGAGCCGGAACAAGCGAGCAGGAGACGCAAGTCATGTCCAGCAACATCGACGATCTCATCCCAAACGCCGCGAAGATTCGCAAAGAAGCCGCCCTCAAGGAGGCCGAGAAAGCCGACGAATACGTCCGCCTCGCCGCCGCCGCCGAGGCCGAGAAGCACGCGCTGATTGAGCGCCTGAGCAAGCCTTCGGGCAAGAGCGAGGAGGAAAAGATCAGGCTCGCCTCGACCGTCATCCAGCGTGCAGTGCGAAACGGCCTGACCGAGGTGCTGGTCTATCGTTTCCCCAACTCGCTCTGCACGGACAAGGGACGCGCCATCAATCAGATGGAAAAGGGTTGGGAAAACACGCTGACCGGGATCCCAAAGGAGATCTTCCAGCTCTGGACCGACTATCTGAAACCGCGAGGTTATCGCATCGCCTACCAGGTCATCGATTTCCCGGGCGGTATACCTGGCGACATCGGCGTGACCATTTCCTGGGACGAGTAACGAACGCAGCAGCGAAAGGACAGGCATGGCCAAGGACGCCCCCCCGGAGCGGATGAAGCGGAAGGACTACGAGAGAGAGCTCGAAAAGCTCCAGGTCGAGCTATGTCACCTCCAGGAATGGGTGAGGACAGAGAAGCTGAAGGTGATCATCATCTTCGAAGGCCGCGACGCCGCCGGCAAGGGCGGCACGATCAAGGCGCTGACTGAAAAAGTGAGCCCGCGGGTGTTCCGAGTCTGCGCCCTGCCCGCACCGTCCGATCGCCAAAAAACCCAGCTGTTCCTGCAGCGCTATATCGAACAATACCCCGCCGGCGGAGAAATCGTGATCTTCGACCGCAGCTGGTACAACCGCGCCGGCGTTGAATATGTCATGGGCTTCTGCTCTCCCGCAGAGCACAAGCGTTTCCTGGAATTGTGTCCGTTGGTGGAGGAATTCGCCGTGGACGCTGGCATCATCCTGATCAAGCTGTGGCTGGAGGTCGGGATGGAGGAGCAGGAACTCCGGTTCAAAGCACGTATCGAGGATCCGCTGCGGCAGTGGAAGCTGAGCCCGATGGACACGGAGTCTTTCGGGCGCTGGTACGATTACTCGCGTGCGCGCGACATGATGTTCAAGGCGACCGACACCAAACATGCGCCATGGCGACTGGTCCGTTCCGACGACAAGCGGCGAGCACGGCTCAACGCCATCTCGCACATCCTGCGGGCGATCCCTTACAAGAAGATCGCGCGGAAAAAGGTCAAGCTGCCGAAACGATCCCACAAGGGACGCTACAACGATCAAGCGAGCCTGCGCGGGGTGACGTTCGTCGAGGAACGATACTGAAACAGGTCAGGCCGCGTGGCGAGCGCGGCCTGATGTCCTTGCGTTCACTTCAACCGGATGGTGACGCCACCGACCGCAGCGGACACTTCCGCACCGACCTTCGGCCCGCTGAGCTGGAGGATCACGCCATTGCCGTTCTGCAGCTGTACGGCGCCGGCGCCCGCAGCAACCGCACCGCCTGCGCCGCCTGCCGCATATGAGCCCTCGATCGACTGCGGCCCTCTCAGATTGAGAGCGCGACCGACCAGCTTGGTCGTCGAAGCTCCCACCGTGAACCCGACGCTCATGCCTGAGACGGTGAAGGGATATCTCTTGCCGTGGTAGACGAGAACGCCCTCCCCGCCGCCGACGCCGACAATGAAGCCGCCCTTGGTGAAGACGACCGCAACCTGGCCGGTATCGGCATGCGATGGCGTGGCGAAGCCGGTAAATGCCGCGAGCGTGGCAACCAGGACGGCACCGGTGGCAAATTTCCTCATGACGTTCTTTCCCCTTTCGTTATGGCGCCTGCTATTGCGCCAGCAGCATTGCGAAGTTTCCGAAGATGGTAAGCAGGATGCCCGAGACGGCGTAGCCGAGGCGGGAATCCGATCCAGGGCACGGAGCTCCGGATTTCGACTGCGGCCTCACGGCACGGGCCGGAATGCGACCGCGCCCGGCGACGCCGCCCATCAGCACCGCCGGGTTGATCTTGAAGACGTGGGAGCCGATCGCCCAGACGATGAATGGCGGGATCGTGCGAGCTTCACGCCGGAGGTCGATGACCATGCCGATAGGCCCGCGCGGACCACGATAGCGCCGGCGACCATGCCGAGGCCGTAACCCTTGATGCTGGCCGGTCCGGTCCAGACCGCCAAGCCTACGACGAAGAACAGCAGCAAGATACCGCTGCAGGAAGGTGAAAAACGCCCTCATATTCGCCCCCCCTTGGCGACTTATGACGCGGCCTTGAGCTTCGGCTGTGCGCCGGGCTTGGGCCGCCCGAGCTTCGCCAAGGCTTCCGTGCGCACGAGCTTCAACCCCTCCTTGGCATCGTAGCCATGGATTTCCTTCACGTCGAGCTTGCGCATGAAGTCGATGGTCTCCTGCGTGATGACCTGACCGGGCACCATGATCGGGAAGCCCGGCGGATACGGGATCACGAAATTGGCGGAGACGAGCTCGGGACCAGCCTTCAGCCGGCGGTCAATCTCGGGATCGTTGAGGCGGATGTGTTCGCAGCCTGCCGCGTCGTAGGCGGCATAGAAGCCGGCGCGGATGTCGCCTTCGTTGGTCTTCTTGCCCGCATCACCACGGAAGCTCGGGTGGAAATGCGAGAAGTTCGGCAAGTCGGGCACGTCTTTCATGAGGCTCGTCACCCGCGCCTCGAACGTCTTCTTCGCGTTGGCGCCGCCCTGAGCCAGACCACGATCGACCTCGCCTGCAATCTCAGCCAGCACGCGGACCAGATGCGCGACGTCACTGCGGGTGTTGTTGATGTTGGACTGGATCAGCACCGAGTTGCGCGAGGTCTTGTTGACCTGGATGTTGTACTCATTGGCCAGAATCCCCTTGAACTGGGTGCCGTCATATCCCGCCATGCCGCACACCAGCGTCATGCGGGTCGGGTCAAGGCAGAACTCGTCCTCGTCGAGGCTCTTGAGCGTATTCACCCAGTTGACTCCGGCCGAGAGATAGTCGGTGAAGCCGCTTTGGCGATATTGCACAGGCACCATGACGCCGGCGCCAAGAATTCGGAAGTATTTCGAGATCAGCGGATTGTTGTTGACCGCATGGCGGATGGCGAGTGCGATCTCCATCGCGTTGGCGATGAGACCGTAACCTTCCAGCTCCATCTGCCGCCGCGAGATATCGAGGCTGGCGATGATCTGCTGGTTCGGGCTGGTGGAAGCGTGCGTGAACACGGCCTCCTTGAATTGCTGCTCGACCGTGTGGAATTCGACGTCCTTGACCGAGAGCATGGATCCCTGCCGTATTGCCGACATCGACTTGTGGGTCGAATTGGTCTGGTAGACCCGCAGACGGATCTGCCGGGGGTCGGGAATGAGCCGGGTCTTGAGCAGAACCTCGTCCGACGGATTCTTGCCGAGCTCGGCTTGCTGCTTCTCATAGGCCGCGACCGACCTGGGGTCGTGCATCCACGCCTCGATCTCGTTGGCGGCGCCCATCGCGGTGCGCCGGCGGAGGAACGGCGAGAAGCGTGCAAAGCCGAACCAGGCCTCGTCCCACAGGAAGATCAGGTCCGGCTTGATGGCGAGACATTCCTCCATGACCCGGCGGGTATTGTAGATGTGGCCGTCGAAGGTGCAGTTGGTAAGGTCCAGCATCTTGACGCGGTCCAGCCGGCCGTCGGCCTTGGCGCCCAGAAGCGCCTGCTTGATCGTCTTCAGCGGCACCGCGCCGTACATCGAGTATTCCGTCATCGGAAAGGCTTCGACATAGAGCGGCTGGGCACCCGCCAGCACCATGCCGTAATGGTGCGACTTGTGGCAGTTGCGGTCGACGATCGCGATGTCGCCCGGCGCCAGCAGCGCCTGCACGGCCATCTTGTTCGAGGTCGATGTGCCGTTGGTGACGAAGAAGACGCGGTCAGCGCCCAGCGCCCTCGCCGCCTTGTCCTGCGCCTTCTTGATATTTCCGGTCGGCTCCAAGAGGCTGTCGAGGCCGCCGGTGGTCGCGCTGCTCTCGGCCAGGAACAGATTCGGGCCGTAGAATTCACCCATGTCGCGGATCCAGTCGGACTTGAAGATGGATTTGCCGCGGGCGATCGGAAGCGCATGGAACGTCCCGATCGGACGCTGCGCGTACTTCTTGAGATTGTCGAAGAATGGAGTGTCGTACCGATCCTGAATGCCCTCGAGGATCGACAGGTGCAGTTCCAATAGCTCCTCGACCGAATAAAAAATGCGGCGGACGACATTGGCCTCGGGATTGCCGGCCAACTCCTCCACGTCGCGGATCGATATCATGTAGAGATCGAGCTCGGGACGTACCCGCTTGATGATCTGCGCAAGCCGCAGCGCGGACGCGTCGGATTCGTCGTTGAGACCGGCAGCAGCCGTGATCGAGCGCAGCACCGGTGCATTATGGCGCGAACGCAGGCCAAATCCCTCGTTGATGACAACCGCCGCAATGTTCGGATTGAGCATCGTGGCGCAGAAGGCATCCTCGAGGCTGCCGACGATGACAGGCTCATAGATGAAGGCATCCACCGGACGCCGCAGCTTCCGCCATTCGGCGGCGAGCGCCGGCCATTGGCTGGGTGACACACCGGTGACGATCAGGGTCTCGAAATAGGGCCGCCGCGCCGTATGCGCGCCGAAGGTCGGCGGCACCAGTTCGGGCACATCGCCATTGCCCTCATCCTTCGCGCTCCAGTCGCCGGCATGCTGGCGGAAGGATCGCGTGGCCAAGGCATGCGTGATCCGGTTCGCAAGTGCAAGTGAGCTCGCCCCATCGTCCGCGGCCGCAGCTTCCCGCAGCGCCGCCATCAGATGCAGACCGGGATAGCCGTGAAACTCTTCTGTGACCGAGAGATCGGCGAGCGCCGCGTCGTAGACCGCGCGGTTGCCTGTCCGCGTCCAAGTCTTTGCGGCCTCCACCAGATCGCGCCAGTCGTCCGCCCGTCCTCCGGGACCGGAAAAGAACTGGTCGATGCGCTTCTGCGCGGGCTTGGTGTCCTTGGACATGCGTCGCTCCCGATCCTTTGGGAAACAGGTGATACGGGATCGTGATTGCGGCGCTGATCCCCCCATTGATCCAAGTCAACGGTCGCGCGCATTCTGACGGACCCATCGGCCGCTGCGAGACCGTCGCGTAGTGATCACGCCGATCGCTGAGCCGGATCGGCCTGATCCTGACCGAGAACGCTGTCGAGCGACCGCAGCCATTGGATGCTATCGGTCTTCTCCGCGAGCCCTTCGGCGCGCAAGAGGTCGCGGAGCTGCGCATGCGCGCCGACAATGCAGAAGGTGACTTGGTGGGAGGCGAGCTCGTCGCAGAGGTCGTGCAGCATGCGCGCGCCGGCGAGATCGATATAGGGCGATGCCGAGAGGTCGCAGGCCACAAGGCGGATGCCCGGCGACCTCCGGAGCGCGATCAGGACGGTTTCCAGGATCGTTTCGGCATTGATGTAGAGCAGCGAGGCTTCCGGGCGAAAGGCGATGATTCCGACTAGCGGCTCCACATCGTCATGCCGCGCACTGTCCGAGTAACGGCCGCTGCCGGGCAAACGGCCGAGAAACGCGACGTTCGGCCGCGAGGCTCGCGCCAGCAGCAGGAAGATCGACGCGATCGCCGCCAGCAGGACTCCCTGGAGAATACCGAGCAGCAGCACGGAGACCAGCGCAATCGCCGCCGCGTAGAAATCGATCCGGCTGACCTGCCACATCCGTAGCAGCGAGCGGACATCGACCAGCTTGTAGACGGCGGCAAAGACAATGGCCGCGAGCACCGCCTTGGGCAGATTGGTGAGCAGCCCCGTGAAGAACAGAAGGCACAGCCCGAGTGCCACCGAGCAGATCACCAGAGCCAGCGGCGTGCGCGCACCAGCGCTGTCATTGACGGCCGATTGTGACAGGCCGCCGGCGACGGGATAGCCATGGCCAAAGGCCGCTGCGAGGTTCGCCGCGCCCAGCCCCAGGAATTCCTGCCGGACGTCGAGCGGATAGCCGTGCTTCGCGGCGAAGCTACGGGCTGCCGAAACACCTTCTATATAGGCCAGCAGAACGCAGCCGGCCGCGAGCGGAAAGAGGTCGTCGAATTCCAGCAGCCCGAATGTCGGCATCCGCAGCGCCGGCAAGCCCTCCGGTATCTTCCCGGTAACGGGAACACCGAGCGCCGGAAAGCCAAGCACCGTCGCCACCACTATTGCCAGTGCCACGATGGTGATGCCGACAGGCTTACCTGGCAGAAGCCGCTCGCCAAGCAGGAGCAACAAGAGCGCGACTGCGCCGATGGCCAGCACGAGCGGGTCGATGTGGCCGAGTTGCCCTGTCAGCTTGATGGCACGATCGAAGAAATTGTGGCCACCGCCGCTGACGCCGAGCAGGCTCGGCAGTTGGCTCATGATGATGGTGAGGCCGGCGCCGGCCTTGAAGCCGACCAGGATGCTGTCGCTGACGAGACGGACGAGCACGCTTAGCTTGAACAGCCAGGCGATGAAGCAGAGCACCGCCACCGCGAAGGCCGCAAGGCTTGCGATCTGCGCATAACGCACCGCGTCGCCGCCGGCGAGCGCCCCTACGGTCGCGGCAATCATCAGGGAGATCGCCGAAGTCGGGCCGATCGCAAGCTGCCGCGACGCTCCGAGCAAGGCATAGCCGATGCCGCCGAGCATGTAGCCGTAGACGCCGACCTGCGGCGGCAGACCGGCGAGCGCGGCATAGGCGAGCGAGACCGGGATGGCGTAGGCGGCGAGCGTGACGCCCGCAACGGCGTCAAAGGACAGCCACTCGCGCCGATAGGCTGCAAGCCAGCCGGCCGGCGGGAAGAAACGTGACCAAGTCGGTCCGGAGGGAGAGTTCATTGCACCATCTCGCGATGCAGCGAGGTGGCACGCCACAGCCATGCGGCCACCACGATGCCAAGGGCAAGGGCGACAAGCGGCTGCACGAAGTGAAACGCCAGAACGACCTCGACTGTTTCATCGCGGCGGATCACGCCGGCTGCGACGTCCAGAGTACTCATGTCGCCAATACGGGCTGTCGCAAACTCTTCATCATGTCATAGGCGTCGCCTGGTCCCCGCTGAGGCTTGATCTGGATCAAGCAATCTCCCCAGGCCGCCAATCAAATCGCCGCAAAACGCAAGGGGATACGCGGGCCATTTCTTCATCGGCTCGCCGGCTGCGATCCCGCTCTGGTCGCCTGGTGACGAAGTTCCTTTGACGCGCAAAAGTAGAGCCACACCTCGGAGACGCGGCCATGCCCCGCCCCCTCAGTTCGATCTCTGGTCTGCTGATCGGCGCAGTCGTCGCGACCGCGACATATCCCGGCTTCGCGGCACCAACGGCCGCGCAGTCCGACGAGCCCGCCGAAGTCGCGACGCGCGGTCAGCGCGAGGTCAAGGACGTCACCTATGGCGATTGGCAAAAGCTCTGCTTCAAGGCCGGCAGTGCTCCGACGCTGTGCCGGACCTCGATCACCGGCAAATTCCCGACCGGCCAGACAGCCGTCCGCGTGGACCTCATCGAACGGGAGGGCGCCTCGACGGCGAGGCTGCAACTCTTCCTGCCGGTCGGCATGTACCTGCGACAGCCAGCCAAGCTGACCGTCGATCAGGGCAGCCCGATCCGCATCCCCTATAGCTGGTGCCTGAGCAACGTCTGCGTCGCAGCCGACGCCGCGCCCGCGGGGATCGTGAAGGAGATGGAGTCGGGAAAGACGCTGGCGCTCGAGGTCGTCGATTCAAACGTTCTGGCGTTGACGACATCGGTGCCGCTGGCGCAGTTTGCACCGGTTCACAAGGGCGCTCCGGCCAAGACCCTTGAGCAATATGTTGACGAATGAGCCGTGGCCTTACCCGGCGGACGCGTTCGTGACCGACTCGATGAGGGACTGTGCCGAAAACGGCTTCGTCAGGTAAGCAACGCAGCCTGATGCGATCGCGGCGGCGCGGTTCGCCGCGCTATCGTTGCCCGTGATGTAGATCACCGGCACCATGACACCCCCCTCCGCCAGCTTCCGGCGCAAATCGATGCCGGATTTTCCGTCGAGATTGATGTCGAGGACGATACAGCTCGCCTTGTCGAATCCGCCGTGATCGAGCAAGGCGCTCGCGGAATCGAACAGCGTTACGACGAAACCGTGCTCGCGGAGCAATCTATACATGCTCGTCCGGATGGACGGATCGTCATCGACGACGAAGACGGACGGGCGCGTCGGCAAGGTGAAGCCTTTCGGGACGGACCAGCTGCGACGTGCAGCTCCGGTGTTTGGGGCGCGCGATTTGCCTTTCTTGTGTAGGGCAAAACGCCACATCATCAGCACGTGCATGGCAGCACCGCACCAACGAGTTGCATATTGTTCCTTGGGGCAATCACACAGCAAAAACCACGCAGTGTGATGACTGAGCAGCTAATGGCCGTTCGTATCGAGCATTCCGAGCCGCTCCGCGATCGAAACGAGTTCGGCAAGCGAATGGACCTGCATCTTCTCCATGACCTGGTGGCGGTGCGCCTTCACGGTGCGCTCGGTCGTCCCAAGTTCATGCGCAATCTGCTTGTTGATCTTGCCGCGCACGATGAGGTCGAACACCTGCCGCTCGCGGTGTGTCAGCGCGGCAAGGTGGGTGCGAAACGTATCGAGCCTGCCGCGTTGCGCGCGCGTGGCGTTCTGGTGCGCCATCGCACGCTCGATCGCGTCGAGCAGAAGCTCCGATGATACCGGCTTGGTCAGGAAATCTTCCGCACCGGCCTTGATCGCCCGAACCGTGGTCGGCGTATCGGCGTGCCCGGTCAGGAATATGATCGGGAGCGTCGAGCCCTGCTCGATCAGTCGGCTCTGCAAATCCGGACCGCTCAGGCCCGGAATCCGCACGTCGAGCAATATGCATCCCGGCTGATCGTCATTCGGCGAGGCATCCAGCAGGGCGTGCGCCGAGGCATAGGTCGCGACCTGATAGCCGGCAAGTTTCAACCGACGCTCAATCGCCGTCCGGAAAGACATATCGTCGTCAACCACGTGAATCAGTCCGCGCACTCTCCACCCCTTGCCAGAGTTGCCGCGAAGACATGAAGTTCCCCAATCACGGGGCATGTCGTCAAGTCGTTCAAAGATTAAAAACACCCGCTTCGCATCAGGGTGAGTTCCGACAACGCCCCCTTTTTCTCATCCGGCGCACCAAACGCCCCCTGATGTTCCTTCGTACAATGAACCTTGGGACAATGGATTGAAATACCGCCTTGGTCAAAAATCAACTTTGGGAGTGGGATAGCGCGGTGCATTCCCTGCTATGAGATATCTGACCTGACGGACCAATTCAGCGATGAGCTGAGGAGTTGGCCATGTTCGTTCGCATCGCTACGGATTCTGCACTGCGTCCCAATTCCCTGCGTGACCTCGGCATGACCAGCGCTTCAAATGCGCTCGTCAGTTTAAGCGAATTTTCCTACAAGAAGGGTACCGAGATTTACGGCGAGAAAGAGCCCGCCGAGTATGTCTACCAGGTCAAGTCTGGTGCAGTGCGAAGCTACAAGCTGCTTTCCGATGGCCGCAGGCAGATCGGCGCATTTCACCTCATCGGCGACATCTTCGGGCTGGAGAACGGCAGCGAGCACCGCTTCACGACCGAGGCAATCGTCGACACCACGGTGCGCCTGGTCAGGCGGCAAAGCCTCGAAACGGTGGCCCAAAGCGATGCCATGGTGGCCAGAAACCTGCTGAGCATGACCACGAACAATCTCCAGCACGCGGAGGATCACATGCTGCTGCTCGGCCGGAAAACCTCGCTGGAGCGGGTCGCGGCGTTCCTGCTGGAGATGGACAGGCGATTGACGGCGTCCAGCGTCATGGCGCTGCCGATGTCGCGGCGCGATATCGCCGACTATCTCGGCCTGACGCTGGAAACCGTGTCCCGGGCCCTGTCGCGCCTGCATGAACTCGGGGTCCTCGGTTTCATCGGGAACACCCAGCGGCAGATCGTGCTCCTCGACCGGCACCAGCTCGCAAGCCTCGATCTGCAAGCCTGATCAGATCACACGTTATTGAATAGCGCGCGATACAGCGCGGGGCGGACCATGTCAGCGCATGGCACAAACTCACACTGCCTCCATCGATTGCTATTCTCCGACCCATGTCGAATGAGAACCCGTTTCGGATCGCAGTGATCATGTTTGCGACGCTGCCATTGCCGTTCACGGTCATGGCCCTTTTCCCGGGATGAGCTCGCTTTTTCTGCTTGGGTCTGACGCGTCGGTCAGACCGAGATAATCGAGCGTCTTGCGCAGAACCTCGAACAGGATCGCGGCCGACCAGCCGAACAGCAGGACGCCGTTCATGGCGGTCATAGGACCGATAAGCCGCCATGCAGGAGCCGGTGTGATATCGCCATAGCCCAGCGTGGTGTAGTTGACGAAGGCAAAATAGAGCAAATCGCTGTCGGGTGCTGCGGTGGCGTCGACGATGTCGTACGTCCAGGCCCAGACCAGTATCTCCAGCATATGCGCGACCTTCAGCACCGCGGCCGTGGCCATCATCACACCCATCAAGCGCCATCTTGGATGCTCGGTCTTTCGAAGCGCGGCACTGCGGGCGATCCAGATGGCGACGACCGTCACCAGCGCGTGGATGCCGATATTGATCACGCTGACGAGCGCACCGACAAGAAATTGAAGCAGCATTTGGATCGACCTGCCTCTTTCTGCCTTTTTGGATCTGCTTATTGTGACGAAGGCCGGTTCAACAACAGTGCCAAGGTGTGCCGCGCGATCGCCAATTCATCGTCAGACGGAAGCACGTAGATGGGAATGCGACCGTCACCTCGAGAGATCAACCGTGCGTGTTGCGCGTTGGCGTTCTCATCCAATACCGCACCGAGCCAGCCCAGCCTCTCGGCGATACAGGCGCGGATAGTGGCCGAGCTTTCGCCTATCGCTCCGGTAAACACGAAAGCATCGAGCCCTTCGAGCGCCGCGGCAAGCAGGCCGGCGTTGAGACCGGCCCGGTAGGCTAGCCGCTCGACAATCCCGTTTGCCAGAAGCGCACCGCTCGCATCCGGTTCAGGCGCGTCTGCATAGGCGTCGGAGAGTCCGCTTCGTATCTCGCTCCCGGACGTCAGGAAGACCGCGGTACCGGGATCGATCTCGTCCGACGTCTGCGCGCCAAACGCATAGAATGCGCTCGTGCTCTCGACGCTGCGACCGTCCCTCAGCGCACACATCGAACTGCTGTTGTCGAGGCGCGCAATGATCACACGGCCCTTCGCGACCTCAGGCGCGACAAGCGGCAGCGTTCGCGCAATCGACTCGTAGGACAGGCCGTGAAATCCCCAGCGCGCATTGCTTTCGCCACCGGGCCGATGCGTCCCCTCGCTCACTGCCGGACGGGCCAGGTGAAACGCGGTATCGAAGCAGGCAACCTGCGGCAATGCAGGATAATTGGCCAGTATCGTCCGGATTGGCACGAGATTGTGCGGCTGACGCTGCGGCGCGAATGCAATCATCCGCTCCAGATTTGCCATCACCGCGTCGTCGATCATGACCGGCCGAACGTAGTCCGGCCCTCCCTGCACGACGCGATGTCCCACCGCCAGCGGGCGTATCCCCAACTCGTCCCGCAACCACGTATCGACCACCGCAAACGCCGCCGGCACGTCACCGACGTCGTCGTTGCGGTAGGCCCGGTGCGCCAAGGGATCTCCATTTGCCCCGCTCGCCTTGAGGCGCGGGAAAGAGCCGAGGCCATCGAGCCGTCCCTTGATTTGCCGTTCGAGCCTCCCCTCTCCCTGCACGGCGAAAAGCTGGAAGTTCACTCCCCCCCGCGTTCGCATCTATAGCAAGGATCGAATCCATGGCAGTCAATCGACGATCTCGGGAGCTGGAATGGCAGCCCCCGGCGCGCGCCCGCATGTGCAGCTATCTCGCGACGCCTGATTGGCCATCGACATGTCCGTGGGTCTCAGCTCGCCTTTGCGCACTCAAGGCGTACGGCAATTCAGAGGATTGACCTAGGTCAAGGGTCCGAGCGACTTAAGCCCATCGGCACCGTCAGTGCCCTTCCAGCCGGCTCGCCGTCGGCTCGCGATCGGTCCGGATCCAGGCCGCCGCCAGCTCCCAGGCCACGGACAGGATGATCGGCCCTATGAACAGACCGACGATCCCGTACGCGAGCGTTCCACCGATCACCCCGATCAGGATGACGAGCGTCGGGGTGGTCAGGCCGCGCCCCATGACGAGTGGTTTCAGGATGTTGTCGAGGAGCCCGACGACGACGAGGAACACGGTGAGCAGCAGCGCCGTGGTCACATCCTTGTCCATCCAGATCCAGATGATGACGGGAATGAGCACGGGGGCCGCACCAATTTGCACGATCGACAGCAGTAGAACGATGACCGCTAGCAAACCCGAGCTCGAAATAGCGGCAAGTTTGAAGCCGATGCCGGCCAGCAATGCCTGGATGATCGCGACCCCGATCACGCCCTGCGATACCGCCCGAATGGTCGCGCCGGCGAGCTCGAGAAAATGCTCGCTCTGCTCCGGCACGACGCGGATCAGGAAGCCACGGACCGCATCGACGAGCTGCGGCCCGTACGGAAAGAGGAAGCCGGCCACGAGCACCGACAGCAAAAACTGGAGCGTGCCGACGCCGGCGCTGCCGGCAAACGACAGCATCATCCCGGCAAGCGGCTTGAGGTAGGGCGTCACCTCGCGCAACACAGCGCGCACGTTGGTGTAGGCCAGATTCCAGAGGTCGTAGAGCTGGGGACCGATCAGTGGCCAGCCCTTGATCTGCTCAGGCGCGGCCTGAAGCGCGAGATCGCCGGTGCTGATCTGGCTCGCAATGTCCTTGATCCCCTCGACTGCGCTGAGACCGAGCCAGGCAGCGGGGCCAATGACGATACCCAGCATGACCAGCGTCAGAATGGTCGCGGCGGTACGGGGGCGGCCGCCGAGGCGTTTGGCGAGCCAGTTGAACACTGGATAGAACGCGACCGCTAGCACCGCGCTCCAGGTCAGGATCGGCACGAACGGCTTGATGATCAGGAAGGTCCACAGGATCAGCAGCGCCAGTAATCCAAGCCGGATCACCAGCTGGACGACGTCATCGGTGGAGAAAAGCTGGCGAAGTGTCTTCAAGGCCTGTTGCCCGGATTTCAAGGCGGCATGCGGGCAGAGGCTAAGGTCGGGTCGCGCGCAGCAGGCTTGATCCAGATCAAGCTGTCGAAATCCGCCCTCTGCCTGACCGACCGCCGTCGGTATGGATCGCCGCTCTTCGGCCCGACTGTCCTCAGAAATGGCGCAGGCTGCCGCTTCAATGCGGCGGCGGGATCAGGGCACGCAGGATGTCCGGCTTCCAGGCCTGACGGGCGCTGTCGAAGGCCGCGAAATCGTGGTCGAACTGCCAGTAGGCCCATGACCAGCCGAGTCTGTCGGCGCTTCTCGCCACGAACGACAGGTATCTTGCGCGACCATCGGACGGAGCACGCTCGTACACCCCGAATTCCCCGAGATAAACGGGGCGCTTCTCTCTCTCCGCCCAAAGATGCACTTTCTTGAAATCGGAGGCGGTCTTGGCTTCGTCATCCGCACTGCCCCAATCCAGCGGCCCGATCCTGGAAAACGTTCGAGACCACGGCGCGCCTTGATGCGTAAAACGTATCGGCGCGTAATAATGAAACGTCACGATGAGGTTCCTGTCGTCGGCGGGCAGGACCAGCTCGTCAACTGGGATATCATCCGTGTTGAGAACAGCGGCAATGACCGGACGCTCGCGGTTGGTGCGGCGGATGATGCCGAGGCATTCATTGAGGAGTGAGTTCCAACCGGCGGACGTCATTTGCCCCCCGGGCTCATTCAAGACCTCAAAGACCAGCGCGGGGTATTTTCCGGCATAGCGCTCGGCGATCTGCCGCCAGAATGCCTTGAGCTTCTCGGCGCACGCGGAAACATCGCTTTGACAGACATGGGTGTCGTGCTCGTCAACGATGGGAATGAGGTTCCTCGCGAGAACCTCTTCGATGACGGTATCAAGCCGCCTCAGCACGATCTCATCCAGGAGGTTCCCGGAGCCCATGAACTTGAAGCCGAAGAAATTGATCCTGACGTGCGAAAATCCGGCCTTTTTTATCGCCGCCAGGTTGTCCAGACGGAACGGCGCGTTCTGACCGCCCTCCCAGATTCCATCATAGCCGAGAATGTTGATCCCGCGGCCCAGTCTCGCCACATCGCGGGGACCGCCCTGCTCGGCTCCATGGGCCTGGGCGAACAGCGATGCGAAGAAAAAGGCCGTTGCAGCAAGATTGAAGCTTCTTGGCCAACGCGCGCGGATGGCAGTCATCTTGCTTCCATTCGTAAAATCTAAAGATCTGCCTGCGGCACCGGACGACACGTTGCGAAGAAAAACGACACAAGGAGCACCGACGTGAACATCGTCGAACGAAGGAAAGTCGTCTCCGTGAAATTGGTCTGAAAGCTGAGGACGACAAATCCGATGATGAGGGCGCAGTGCGACCGGTTGATCGATCGGGCGGCAATCAGATGGAGAACCTTGATCGAAAACAGCAGGACGCTCGTAGCAAAAAGCGTGAACCCCAGAAATCCCGTCTCCATGAGGATCGCGATGTAGCCGCTGTGATAATTATCGAGCACCCAGCCGTGGTTTTGTTCGAAATAGTCGTAGATCGACGGGATCGTCCAGAAACCGTTGATCCCAAAGCCGAGCAACGGCGCGTCGTCGAAGTGGCTTATCGCGTACTGCCAGATGAAGGTCCGCTCGGTGAAATCGATGGACGCATCGCCGACGCGGATGGCGTCGTATCCCGTCACATAAAAATAGAGAATCAGGAAGCCGGCCAGAATGCACATGACGAACGGCAGGACCGCATAGGCCCTCATGCAGCGGACTGACCACATCGAGGTCACGAGCAGCGCGCAGGCAGCCAGGGCAACAGCACCGGCACCTCGCGATTCCGATGCGAGGACGCAGGTTGACGCAAGGAGGAACGTCACGAGGAAAGCCGGCCACCCCTGCCCCCTCATCTTCAGGTAGCAGGCAAAGAACATCAGGTATGCGCCGACGAAACCAAGCGTCTGCTTCGATTCATAAACGCCTTGCCATTGACCATTGTGCATCCAGCTATGGTCTATCCCGATATCGGGCACGGCCAGCGCACAGAAAGCCGATGCGGCAACCAATATGAAAAGCCCGAAAGCTGTGGCCCTCACGACCTCGTCGATGTCGCTCCGCGTGATCAGACAGAATGCGCCAAAAGTCGTCATCGCAAGCGCCGCGCTCTTCATGATCGCTGCGGCGCTGAGGCTGGTCCAGAACACGGAGATGACCGCGAACGTGTAGAACGCGACCAGCGCGGTCAAATCAGGATTGAACTGCAACCGCAAACGTGGGCGCACGAATGCGCTTGCATAGATGAGGACGCTCCACATCAGGAGCGCAACGGCCTGTTGCAGAAAGGTCAGCTCCGTCGGCAACAGCGCGGTATTGAAGGTACCCATCGATGCGACCACATTGACCGTGATCGAACAGCTGATAGCAGCCTTGGCAATCTTCTCAACGCCAACGCTGCGCGTCTTCCAGATCGCGCTCGCGAGTGCCCCGGAATCCACCTCGGTCTGCAGGCTGGCCATGAATTGACCATCCTTAAGCGCGGTTAATTATTTGCTATCGCGGGTTGATCTCGACTCCCCCCACCCCTTACGCGGCCGCGGATTTTAAGAACTTGGTAACGATACGGGCCTCGCTCAAGACGGAGACCGCGCATTAACACTCGCGATTTCCGCACATGCTAGGCTATCGCCGCTATCGCAGCGCGTATTTTCGGGGGACGCCGCGTATCTTCGATGATCGAATCCATTGTTCAATTTTTGCGGCGTGACGTCACGCGCGGTGTCGTCGGGACCATCCTTCTCAAGGTTGGCAGCGGCGCGCTCGCGTTTGCGTTGTTTTCGCTGGCGGCACGAACGATGTCGCCTGATGGATTCGGCATCTTTGCGACCTGGCTTTCGGTTGCCCAGATGGTGGCGGTCGTGGGACTGGTCGGCCAGGAATCGCTTCTGGTGCGATTCCTGAACGAGTATCGGGTGGGAGATCAACCCGACCTCACCAAGGGTGTGCTGCTATCGAGCTTGAAGATTTCTTCCGTCGCGATGCTGATCGCGATCGGCTCGATCGCGATCGTGGCGGACATGAGGGGCGACGAGTGGCTGCTGATCCTCGCGGTGTCAATCTACACTGCCGTGAATGCGGGGCTGATGCTTGGCAGTCAGATCGCACGCTCGCTGGTCAGCATCCTGATGGGAGAAGGAAACAGGGAGCTCTTCTGGCGGATCGCCGTCGTCCTGTTTCTGCTCGCCGTTCTATCCGGCCATCGACAGCTCGATCCCGCCGAATTGTTCGCGGTGATGACGATCGCGATGTCGGTGGGCCTGGTCGCACAGATCATTGCGATTGCGCGAGCCCTGCCGGACTTCCGCGGCACAGTGGCGCGCTCCGAGACATCCCGCTGGAGATCGAGCTCGCTTCATTTCTGGGTCGCCTCCATTCTCGAAGCCGCAAACCAGTATTTCGACGTCATTCTGGTCTACTGGATGCTGGATCCGGCAACCGCCGGAATCTATTTCGCCGCTTCGCGCCTCGCCAATATCTTCGCCATGCTGTCGGCCGCGCTGTACAGTTTCGGCGCACGCCGGCTTCCGTCGCTGTACTTCAGCAAGAACCACCAAGAATTCGGACGGACGTTGCAGCTCATGGCGGAAGTGACGGCGTTGTGCGTGGTCAGCGGACTTCTCCTGATCTGGATTGGCGGTCCCTATCTTCTCAAGCTGTTCGGGCCTCATTTCGCTGCGCAGCACTGGGTTTTGATCGTTCTCGGGATCGGAACGGCCATCCAGGCGGCGGGAGGTCCATCTGGGGCGATATTGCAGCTCACGGGCCATGAGCGTGAGTATGTTCCCGTCGTTGCCGCGAACGTCGCGCTGCGGCTGGTCGGATTCCTCGTCCTGATTCCCTGGCTTGGCGTGCTTGGTGCGGCGATCTCGGCGACTGTGTCGCTGGCGCTCGCGACCACCGCCCTCAACATTCTCTGCCGCCGGCGAACCGGGGTCGATCCCTCAATTCTCGTGCTTTTGCGCTTCCCGTCATCGAAGCGAGGCACCTATGCGGTCCGTGGCGCGGACTCGGCCGACTAGGCATCGTTTCGATCGCACGGTCCGGCAGTGCGTTGCCGAATGACAGTCAACCGACCAGGCCCAACACTTCGCCCTGACGGCGAGCTGCCGCCGACGGGTCGGCCAGCACACGATTGACGACGAGCCCGGTCGGCACGCCGCCGAACCGGGAGAGCGCGGCCGTCGCCCTGCGCATCGCCGCTGACTCGACTGCGTCTTCGCGAGCCACCAGAATGACCAGGTCGGCGTGAGCGGCCAAAGCCACCGCCTCCGGCTGCAAGGCCAGAGAGGTTGCATGGACGACGATCAGATCGAACTCCGAACGAATATCGTCCGCGGGGGACGCCCCGGGCGCCTTGCCGGCGCTCAGAAGCAAGTCGACGCCGCCAGAGCTCGCCGTGGTCGTACCATCCGCCTGCCCCTTGGCCATTCCAGCCTCGGCACCGCCGAGATCCGGCTGTACCTCGATCAGCACGCTCAGCTTCCCCTTGTTCACCGCCCACCGGTTCAGCGACCGCGCAACCGTATTGCCGCCGGCCCGCTTCCCCACCGACATCACAAGCGCGACCTTGCCGCGGGGTTCGGGCAGTTTCTCCAGCCTGTCGATCAGTGGGCGCAAATGAGGACCGAGATCGAGTTCAGCCGTCGCGGACACCGGACCTTGCCAGATGTTTCGGGGGACCTCGCCAGACATCAGGTCGGGAATGCGCGCCCACACCGGCGGACGTGACCACGCCCCCGACTGGCGCGGAGCCGGATCGAGTTCACGAACCTCCTGAACGGGCTTGTCCGATCCGCGTCCCGTGGCGGCAACGACCGCCGTCGATGTCAGCAGCGAGCCGATCGCGAGAGCGGCGAGCAGCAAAGGCAGCGGCGGAAGGGTCGATCGAAGCGGCGGAATGGCAGGCGAAGCAATCTTGGTCTGAGAGCTCTGCAACAGGCGCTGCTCGTTCGTTGTCTTGGACCGCGAGAGGAACTGCTCGTAGATGTTCCTGTTGGCCTCGGCATCGCGCTGCAGCTCCTGGAGCCGGACCAACGCTTGACCGTCGATCAGGAGCTGTGATTCAGCCGCCTTCATCTGGTCTTCCAGCGCCTTCTGCTGATCGCGCTGCGCTTCATATTCCGACTTCGCGGTGTCGATGCCTTTCGTCCGTTCAACCTCGATCTGCCTGTTCAGATCGTTCAGCTGGCTGTACGACATGACGAGGTCGGGATGGCGATCGCCGAACACCGCCCGCTTCTGCGCAATCTGATCGTTGAGTGCCGACCGCTGGGCGCGCAGAGCGTTCAGGAGATCCTGCTTGGCAGGGCCTTCGACCTTCCCTTTCAGGTCACGCTGCGCCTGCTCGTAGCGGGCCTTCGCCTCTTCGGTCCGTGCGCGCGCAGCGGCAACCTGCTGCGACAGCTCGGTCACACGCAATTGCTGCGTCGTGGCATCCTTGCCGGCGTTGACGATCCTGTGCTCGAGCTTGAATGTGGCAACGGCGTCTTCCGACGCTCTCAATCTGTCGTTCAACGTCTTGAGCCGGCCGCTCAGCCAATCCGCGGCCTCGTCAGTCGCCTCGGTGCGCATGCGGCCCTGGCCGGCAACAAACGCCTCGGCGATTGCATTGGCATAATAGGCAGCCCGCTCCGGCCGGTTCGAGGTGAAGCGGATGGCGATGACATAAGTGAGCCCGCGGCGGGAAATGTCGAGACGATTGCGGAATCGCTCGAGCAGACGCGTGGGGTCCGTGTGCCCTCCGGAAATGTCCTCGTCATCCTGAACCTTGAGCTGCTCGATCAGCGGCTTGAGAAAGCCGTCGGACTTCGCCACTTCAACCAGGCTCTGCAGCGCGGCGCTATCCTGCCCTATGCCCGGCAGAACGTCCTGCTCCGTGGTCACGCGTTGCTCGCGCGGATCGACGACGACCAGCGCGGTCGCTGCAAATCGAACCGGGAGAACCAGGAGGACGACGGCGCCGAGGGCGAAGATCGCGAGAGCGAGCGTCAGGATACGACGGGCGTTTTCCCGGAAGAAGGAAAGCGCGCCCGCGGCAGTGAGCACACCGCCAAAGCGTGCGCCGGCTTCGCGAGCCTCACCGTTCGACGAATTCCGGATCTGCCACGACGCGGAGACACCGTTCGATCCGGAACTGGTCGGGTCTGCGCGGCGACCGAACGTCATGGACTTTACTCGGATTCAACTGGCGAACACTGTTCAGCGGCCTGCCCTAACGTAAATATCTATGGTTAATCGGCAGTTACCTACCCTTCACGCAACCATGACCAATTGGTTAACGGTCTCGCCTCACTCCGTCCTCGAGCCACCTGAATACGCGTGTGAATCAGGCCCATCACGCACGTCGCGCATTAACTCCATTCATTGCTAATCGGTGTCCGCGCGATGCCCGCGTGATAGGTACGACGTCAAGAAGGTGAAGGTTTCGTTTCTTTAGCGGGTCGAGGTCCGTGCTCCATTACCAGCCGAACAAGGAATTGGGCGAGACGACCGCGACGGCACTCGCGCGGCTAGACGGCAGCGAGCGAAAGTTGCACGTCCTTCTCGTACAGACCCAGGCCGAGAACGCGGGTGCACAGGAGATATCCAGGCTGCTCGGTGCCGGTCTGACGGCGCGCGGCCATCGCGTCACCAATCTGTTCTTCTTCCGCAAATCGGATTCATTCGATGAGCCGCCCGATACGCTCTATTGCGCGTCGAGCCGGCCGGGAAATCCGCTGACACTGCTGCAGATGCTGTGGACGCTCCGCCGTCATATCAGGATCAGCAAGCCCGACGCCGTTCTGACATTCCAGCATTTCGGCAACGTCATCGGCGCAGGCGTGTCGCGCCTCGTCAGCCGCGCGCCGGTTATCGCCAACCAGGTTTCCTCCGCGATGTCGATGAGCTTGCCGGTTCGCGCGGCCGACATCGTCATGGGCAGCCTCGGCTTCTTCGACCGCATAACGCTCAATTCGAAGGACATGCAGCGCGAATATTCGCGCTACCCCTCAGCCTATCGGTCGCGGATGGTGCATGTCCCACACGGCTTCGATGACAAAGCACTCACTCTGTCGAAGGAAGCTGCGCGACAGAAATTCGATCTGCCGCCCGATCGCGTGTTGCTCGGCTGCGCAGCAAGGCTGCACCCGCACAAGCGGCTTGATGCGGCGATAAGTCTGTTGCCGGATGAACCGTCCTGGCACCTTGCACTGGCCGGCCAGGGCGCCGACGAAGCGCGGCTGAGACAGCTGGCAGACGATTTGAAGGTGTCAGACAGATTGCATCTGCTCGGCGAAATCGCGCCGCGCCAGATGGCCGATTTTCTCGCCTGTCTGGACGTGTTCGTCTTTCCGACGCAAGCCGAGACCTTCGGCCTCGCCGCGGTCGAGGCCGCGAACGCCGGTGTTCCCTCCGTCGTCACGGATCTTCCCGTGCTGCGCGAGGTGTTGTCCTTTGAAGGAAAGCCCACTGCACTCTTTGTCGATGCTTCAGATCATGCGAAGCTGTCGGCTGCCGTCTCCAGACTCCTGACCGACCAAACGTTGAGCGACGAACTGCGCCAAAACGCCAAAGGTCTGAGGTTGCGCTATTCGGTAGATGCGATGGTTGAGGAATACGTTAAAATCCTCAATCAGGTCATTTGATCCGATGCGCTCGAATGGATTGGCTCGACATGATCATCGAGTTTCGCTGCGAACGTGACTGTGCGCGGCGCTGGATGTGCCGCGAGACGCTCTCGATCGACGGCCGGGACGTTCCGGTTCGAATCGCGTGGACGGCAACGACGGAGTCACGGCCCGCAGGTCTCGACGCGCTGTTCGAACTCGAGCGTATGGTGTTGCACAAGGGCAAACCCAGCGGCGCCGGCAAGCTGGAGATCACTCCGGAACGGGCTGAGGCTGGTGCCGGCACGGCCGATGTGATCGTCGATTTCACGGGCGCCGCGCGGGATCCGAAGTGTTCGGCCCGGCTGTATCTCCGTCCGTTGTTCAATGGAGCCGCAGGCGAAAACGCCGCACTCGCTGCCATTCTCGCCGGCGACCTGCCGGTCGTCGAAATCGTCAACGAGGTCGATGGTGCAGTCCTCGATCGCGGACATCCTTCCGAGGAAATCGCGGCCGGCTTGAGTGGTGCGCTCGAAACGGTCATGGCGCGAACCCTGACCATGGTGGCGGCAATCCTGTCGGGAAGGCCGCGCATCCTGCCGCAACTGGCGCGTCCCGCCGCCGACGCTGCCCGCCGAGGCCCCGTCGGCTACGTCGCGCGCGGTCTCGCCGTATCGATCGCCAAGGAGATCTATCGCCTCTGCTGCTATGCCCCGCATTGGCACGTCGGATGGCGCTTCAGCGAGAACGCAGGCGTCTGGCAGACCAAAGACCTGTCCGGGCCAGGCTGGACCGTCCTTGCAGATCCAGGACACCGCTTCTACGCCGATCCCTTCCCCATCACATGGCAGGGGCGAACATTCGTCTTCTTCGAAGATCTCGATCACCGGGTCGGAAAAGGAATCATTTCGGCGATCGAGTTCGGTGACACTGGGCCGGTCGGAGAAGTCGTACCCGTGCTGGAGGAGCCATGGCACCTGTCCTATCCGTTTCTGATCGAGGACGATGGCGAGTTGTGGATGGTCCCGGAGAGTTCGCTCCATGGGGATGTTGCTCTCTACAAATGCATTCGGTTTCCGGACAAATGGGAGCGGCATGCGACGCTGC
This sequence comes from Bradyrhizobium sp. NAS80.1, assembly GCF_001908205.1. Lineage (GTDB taxonomy): Bacteria > Pseudomonadota > Alphaproteobacteria > Rhizobiales > Xanthobacteraceae > Bradyrhizobium. Next base: position 12,174 of record NZ_LGHL01000088.1, on the reverse strand, counting down.
TTTCAGGCCTGGAACTGGCCGATGTGACGATCACACGGCATAACGGGCTGAACTATCTGTTCGGAGCCTGGCGCGACGGAACCGGCGGTTATTCGGATTCGCTTGCGATCTACTACGCCGACCACCTTCTCGGGCCCTGGTTGCCCCATGCCAGCAACCCGGTCCTGATCGATCGCGCAAGCGCGCGACCGGCGGGGAATTTCGTCACCATCAATGACAAATTGTGGCGACCGGTCCAGGATTGCACCAAGGGATACGGCGCAGCGCTCGGACTGGCGGAAATTGTCGAACTGTCGCCAACGACATTCAGGCAGATCGCCCGCCATTCCCTTCGACCCGGACCGGCGTGGCCCGGCAGGAAGCTGCACACATTGAACCGCTGCGGACGGCTCGAGGTGATCGACGGATCGCGAATTCAACCCTGGACCCGCGCCTTTGCAAGTCAAGCTCGATCGACCATCTTGCCTTCGCGGACCAGCTCAAGCTCGGCGCATTGATCGACCAGCTCGTCCCTCACCTGCTCGCTCAGGGCCAGCGCTACGGCCGCCTCTGCGGCCGTCCCAAGAAAACCGTCCCAAGAAAACGGAGACACCATGCTGTTCGCCATTCACGCCCTCGACCGCACCGGCGCGCTGCCGACGCGGCTCGCCAACTACGACGCCCACAAGGCCTTCCTGAGCGACACCTCACGCTTCGGCCTCAAGATCGTGATGTCGGGGCCGCTCGTCTCCGACGACGGCGCGACGATGATCGGCAGCCTGTTCCTGATCGAGGCGCCGGGCCGCGCGGAGGTCGAGGCCTTCAATCGCGCAGACCCGTTTGCTGCGGCCGGCATCTGGGAAAAGGTCGCGATCACTGGCTTCCTGCGCCGCCAGGGCTGAGAGTGGCCAAACTAAAAACGCGAAAACAACCCCATGCAAGGTAGAATGAGGTTGTTTCTACATGCAAATTTGCGTCGCTGATGGCTTTGACACGTCGGGCAAAACAGGAGCAGAATGCCACTATCACCCGAGTGTCATCCCTGCCCCACCTGATACAAACACAAACGCTGGCCCGCTTCCGCGTTCACTAGCTGCTGTTTGCATATCACCCCTCCTGCATTGGTGAGAGCTCGCCAGCAGGTCAACGCAAGTCAGACTCTCAGAGATCACCCAAGCTTTTGACGCGCGGCGCTTTCGAGGATGGCGTCGCGCCAACAATGCTTGGTGCACAGAATAAGCCGTGTTCAGCGGAGAAGAGCGCATGCCGCCACTCGTCGTCCTGCCTGGCAGGTTGCTCCCATGACAGGCGAGCGACGCGATTGGCCGGCGGTCTCGCTCGACGAGACCTACCGCATCCTGACTGCGCCAGGCGCGCCGTTCGAGATGGAGACGATCAGCGTCGCTGGACGTCCTGTCCGGGCCTACAAAAAGGCACATCGCGATCTCCGCGCGATCTTCGAGGCCAGCAAGGCGTGGGGCGACCGCACCTTCATCGTCTTCGAGAACGAACGCCTCTCTTTTCGCCAACACTACCGTGCCGCATCCACGCTTGCATGGCGGCTGGCCGATGATTACGGCGTGAAGAAGGGAGACTGCGTGGCGATCGCCATGCGGAATTTCCCGGAATGGCCCATCGCCTTTTGGGCGGCAACGGTCATCGGCGCGATTGCGGTGCCGCTCAACGCCTGGGGAACCGCGGACGATCTCGCCTACGGACTTCGCGATTCCGGCGCAATCGTTGCCATCGTCGATGGTGAGCGCCTGGCGCGTCTGAAGTCGCTCCCCTCAGATGATTACTCCGCCGCGCTCATCGCGGTTCGCACATCACCGGGCATCCGCGGCGAAACGAGTGCGCTGGAGGATTTGATCGGCCCGCCATCGCATTACCACGCCCTTCCGGACCGGCCGCCGCCGGATCGCAACATCCAGCCGGACGATGACGCGACCATTCTCTATACGTCGGGCACGACCGGCCGTCCCAAGGGCGCGCTGGGAACGCATCGCAACATCATGTGCAACCTCGTGAACATCACGTTCTCGGGTGCGCGCGCGGCAATCCGGCGCGGCGATCCCCTGCCCGCACCGCCGGACGCGCAGAAAGCGGTCCTGCTTCCGGTCCCGTTCTTCCATGTCACGGGGTGCCACTCGATCATGATCCCGGCATTGGCGAACGGCTCGAAGATCGTTCTCATGTACAAATGGAATGCCGAAACGGCGCTCGAGCTGATCGAGCGCGAGCGCATCAACGGTATGTCCGGCGTGCCGTCAATGACGTGGCAATTGCTGGAGTCGCCGGACTTCCAACGGCGAGACCTCTCAAGCCTCGAGGGCTTGTCCTACGGCGGCGCCGCTGCATCGCCGGATCTCACCCGGAAGATCGCCGCGTTGTTCCCGGGCAAGTTCGGGGGCACAGGCTATGGCGCCACCGAGACGTCCTCGGTCTCGACGTCGAACGGTGCCGAGGATTATCTCGCGCGGCCCGATTCCGTAGGGCCGGCCGTTCCGGGCTGCGATCTTCGGGTGATCGACGACGCGGGAAACCCGTTACCTGTCGGCGCGATCGGCGAGCTCGAAATCTACGGCGCGAATGTCGTGAAGGGCTACTGGAACAATCCGCAAGCAACCAAGGCTGCATTCCGTGATGGATGGTACCGAACTGGCGACATCGTTCGGATGGACGCGGAGGGCTTCGTCTATCTGCTCGATCGCGCCAAGGACATGCTGATACGCGGCGGCGAGAATATCTATTGCGTCGAGATCGAGGACGCCCTGCTCACCCATCCTGACATCATTGAGGCCTCCATCGTCGGCATTCCCGATCGTGTGCTCGGTGAGCTCGTCGGCGCCGTCGTTCGCGCAAGGGCCGGAATACGCCTCACCGAGGAACAGGTGATCGAACATCTGCGCCCCAGGCTCGCTGCTTTCAAGCTGCCGGTCCACGTCGATATCCGCATCGAGGAGCTGCCGCGCACCGCGAGCGGCAAGATCGTCAAGAGGCAGCTCCGCGAAGAACTCGCCGCAAAGGCAAGTGCACCTGGCTGAGGGTGAAAACAAAACAAAATCGGGAGGATGAAATGAAGAGACTCTTGTCGGCAATGGCCGTCTTATCGGCCGGGCTCCTCTTTGCGACCGGCGCAACTGCCGCCGAAAAGAAATACGATGAGGGCGCCTCGGATACCGAGGTCAAGATCGGCCAGACCATGCCCTATAGCGGCCCCCTGTCGATCCACGGCATCCAGGGCCGCACCGAGGTGGCTTATTTTCGGATGCTCAACGAGGAAAAAGGCGGCATCAACGGCCGCAAGATCAACCTGATCTCGCTCGACGACGCGTTCTCGCCGCCCAAGACCGTCGAACAGACCCGCAAGCTGGTCGAGAGCGACGGCGTGCTCGCGCTGTTCGGCTCGTCCGGAACTGCAGCGCAATCGGCCGTACAGAAATATCTGAACAGCAAGGGCGTGCCGCAGCTGCTGGTCTCGACTGGTGCGAACAAGTGGAATCAGCCCAAGGCTTTCAAATGGTCGACGCCGGCATTCCATCTCTACGGCACCGAAGGCGAGATCCTCGCAAAGTACCTCTTGTCCGTGAAGCCGGACGCGAAGGTCGCGATCCTCATGCAGAACGACGATTTCGGCCGTGACTATGTGTCCGGCTTCAAGAAGGGGCTCGGCGACAAGGCGTCCAGCATGATCGTCAAGGAGGTCACGTATGAGCTGACCGATCCCACGATGGATTCGCAAGTAGCGCAACTCAAGTCATCCGGGGCCGACGTGTTCTTCAACGTCTCGCTCGGCAAGGCCGCTTCACAATCGATGAAGAAGGCCTACGAGCTCGACTGGAAGCCGTTGCAGCTCGTCGTCAGCCCGTCCGTCGGCCGGCAGTTCCTGGAGGCAGCCGGTTTCGATGCCGTCACCGGCATCATTGCGGCAACGCCTTACAAGCAGGTTTCGAGTCCCAAATGGGCCGAGGATGCTGATGTCGTCGCCTATCAGGCGTTCATGAAGAAGTATCTTCCCAACGAAGACCCCAAGAACGAGATCGGCTTTGCCGTCTATTCGTTCGCCTACATCATGGGAAAGATCATCGAGGCCTGCGGAGACAATCTGACGCGGGAGAACCTGCTGTACCAGGCCACGCATTTGAACAACGTTCCGGCCCCCTCGCTGCTGCCCGGCACCACCTACAAGACGACGCCGGACAACTACGTTCCGTTCAAGCGCCTGGTCGTGCAGAAGTTCGACGGCCAGGACTGGGTCCAGGTCACGGCCGTGACCGTCGAGTAGTGATGGATTGATGCGTTAGACGGCGACGGCTATCCGGCCGTCGCTGTCGCACCGTCTTCAAGGTGACAGGCCACCCACTGCTCGGGTCCGGTCGCGCGAAGCGTCGGCTCCTCCGTCCGGCAACGGTCGAAGGCGAACGGGCAGCGGGTGTGGAAGCGGCATCCGCTCGGAGGATTGATCGGGCTCGGCACGTCGCCGCGGAGGATGATCGCATTGCGCTGGGCGCCGGGCTCGGGCAGCGGCACCGCGGAGAGCAGCGCCCTGGTGTAGGGGTGCTTTGGCGCGGCAAAGATCTCCCGGCGCGGCGCCACCTCGACAATCTTCCCGAGGTACATCACCGCGACGCGATGGGTCATGTGCTCGACGATCGCCAGATCATGGCTGATGAACAGCAGCGCGAGGCCGAACTCGCGTTGGAGATCCTGGAGCAGATTGACGATCTGCGCCTTGACCGAAACGTCGAGCGCCGAGACCGCCTCGTCGCAGACAATCAGCTCGGGCTCGGCCGCGAGCGCCCGTGCGATCCCGATGCGCTGGCGCTGGCCGCCGGAGAATTCATGCGGCCTGCGGTTCAGCGCTTCGCGCGGCAGGCGCACGGTGTCCATCAGGGCCGTGACGCGCGTTTCGAGATCGGCCGATGATTTGGCAAGGCCAAAATTGCGGATCGGCTCGGCCAGGATGTCACGCACGCGCATGCGCGGATTGAGGCTCGAAAACGGATCCTGGAACACCACCTGCATGCGACGGCGCAACTGGCGCATTGTGCTCGGCGCGGCGTCGTCGATCCGCTGGCCATCGAGAATGACCTGCCCTGCGGTGATGTCGATCAGGCGCAAAATCGCCCGGCCGACCGTCGACTTGCCACAGCCGGACTCGCCGACCAGCGACAGCGTCTCGCCGCGCGCGATCTCGAACGACACGCCGTCCACCGCGTAGACCCATTCGGACTTGCGGCCGAACAGGCCGGTCTTGACCGGAAAATGCTTCTTGAGGTCGTTGACCTGGAGCAGCGGAGGGCTCATGCCGCGACGGCCCCCTTGGCGGCATAGTGGCAGGCGGCGACGTGACGGGGCCCCTTCTCTTCGAGCCCCGGCGCATATTGCCGGCAGAGATCCGTCGCGAGCGAGCAACGCCCGGCAAAGACGCAGCCGGTGATTGGCTTCCTGAGATCAGGCACCTGCCCCGGAATCTCGGCCAGCCGCTTCGCCGTGCCTGATAGCGACGAGCCGAGCCGCGGCACGGCGCCGAGCAGGCCCTGGGTATAGGGATGACGCGGGAAACGGAACAGCTCGGCCACCGGCGCCTCCTCGACCTTGCGGCCGGCATACATCACCATCACGCGTTCGGCGATTTCGGCGACGACGCCGAGATCGTGGGTGATCAGGATGATCGCGGCCCCCACCCTGCGCTTCAGGTCCAGCATCAGCTTCAGGATCTGCGCCTGGATCGTCACGTCGAGCGCGGTGGTCGGCTCGTCCGCGATCAGCAGCTTCGGATTGCACGCGAGCGCAATCGCGATCATCACGCGCTGGCGCATGCCGCCGGAAAGCTGGTGCGGATATTCGCGCACCCGCCGCTTCGGCTCGGGAATGCCGACCAGCGTCAGCATCTCGATGGCGCGCACCTCGGCGGCCTGCTTGTCGAGGCCCTGATGCATCATCAGCGTCTCGCGGATCTGGCGGCCGACGGTCAGCACCGGGTTCAGGCTCGTCATCGGCTCCTGAAAAATCATCGAGATATCGTTGCCGCGGATGGCGCGCATCTCACGGTCGGGCAGTTGCAGCAGATCCCTGCCTGCAAAGCGGATGGTACCTGCGATTTTGCCCGGCGGCTCCGGGATCAGCCGCATCAGCGACATCGAGGTGACCGACTTTCCGCAGCCGGACTCGCCGACGATGGCGAGCGTCTCGCCCTCATTGACGTGGAAGGAGACGCCGTCGACCGCGCGGTTGATGCCGCCGGGAGTGCGGAAGTGGGTCTGCAGGTTATCGACTTCAAGCAGCGCCATCGCGGTCGGTCCCGTAACGCTAGAGACGTTTGGCCATGCGCGGATCGAGCGCATCGCGGAGGCCGTCGCCGAGCAGGTTCACCGCGAGCACGGTGACGGACAGGAACGCCGCCGGGAAGAAAACGATGTAGGGCTTGACCTGCCACAGCGCCCGGCCCTCGGCCATGATGTTGCCCCAGGATGGAATGGTGGGCGGTGTGCCCGCACCGATGAAGGACAGGATCGCCTCCGTGATCATGGCGCTGGCGCAGATGTAGGTTGCCTGGACCAGCATGGGCGCGAGCGTGTTGGGCAGGATGTGGCGCAGGATGATCATTGGCGTGCGCGTGCCACAGGCGACCGCCGCGTCCACGTAAGGCTGCTCGCGCAGTGACAGCACGACGCTTCGGACCAGCCGCGAGACGCGCGGGATCTCGGCGATGGTGATGGCCAGGATGACGTTGCCGACGCTGCCGCGCGTCAATGCCATCAGCGCGATCGCCAGCAGGATCGGCGGGATCGACATCAAGCCGTCCATGAAGCGCATCAGGATGCCGTCGGCCCAGCGGATGAAGCCAGAGACCATGCCGATGGCAAGACCTGCGGCCGAGGCGAATATCGCAACTGATAGTCCAACCGTGAGCGAGACCCGCGCGCCAAACAGCACGCGCGAATAGATGTCGCGGCCGAGCACATCGGTTCCGAACCAGAAATCGGCCGACGGCGCCCTGGTACGCTTGGCGGGCGCGAGCGCGGTCGGATCGACCGTTCCGAGATAAGGCGCGAAGATCGCGATCAGGACCAGCGTCAGCAGCAGCGCGCCGCCAATCGCAACGGTGGGATGGCCGCGCAAGAGGCCGACGATGCCGCGCCGGATCTTCACCGGCTGCAACAGCTCGGGCAGTTGCGGGGCGAGGACGAGGCCGGCCGGCAGCGCTTGCGGATTGACGGTCGTATCGGTCAATAGCGGATCCTCGGGTCAACGAGCGTGTAGGTGACGTCGATCATCAGGTTGACGAGGACGTAAACGAAGCTGAACAGCAGCACGATTCCCTGGATGACGGGATAGTCGCGGCGCAGGATCGCGTCGATCGTGAGCCGGCCGAGGCCGGGGATCGCGAACACGCTTTCGGTGACGACCGCGCCGCCGATCAGGAGCGCAATGCCGATCCCGATCACGGTCACGATCGGCACCGCTGCGTTCTTGAGCGCGTGAATGAACAGGATGCCGCCCTGCCCGAGGCCCTTGGCGCGCGCGGTGCGGATATAGTCCTGTTGCAGCACTTCGAGCATGGCGGCGCGGGTGATGCGCGCGACCAGCGCGATATAGACGCAGCCGAGCGCTATTGCGGGCAGGATCAGGTTCTCCAGCCACGGCCAGAAGCCCTCGTTAAGCGGCGTATAGCCCTGCACCGGCAGCCATTCGAGCTCGAGCGCGAAGATGTAGGCGAGCATGTAGCCGACGACGAAGACCGGTAGCGAGAAGCCGAACACGGCAAAGCCCATGATGGCGCGGTCGATCAGGCTGCCCGCCTTCCACGCCGCCACGACGCCGAGCGGCACCGCGACCACGATCGTGAGCAGCAGAGTGACGATCATCAGCGACAGCGTCGGTCCGAGACGCTGCCCGATCATCGTCGAGACCGGCAGGTTGGTGAAGATCGAGGTACCGAGATCGCCGTGCAGGATACGCCAGACCCAGCTTCCGAACTGGATCAGGAACGGGCGGTCGAGACCGAGGCTCTGGCGGATGCGCTCCACGTCCTCCGGGCTCGCCTGATCGCCTGCGATCACGACGGCCGGATCACCCGGCGCGATGTAGAGCAGGCTGAACACGAACAGCGCGACGATGGCCATGACCGGCAAGGTCGCGACGATGCGCCGGAGGATGTAGGAGAGCATATCGCCTCACCGCACCGTCAAGCGGACTTCGACACGCCCCAGAAGAACGGCAATGGGCCTTTCGCGACGCCGGAGACGTTCTTGCGCCAGGCCGTGTAGGTCAGGAAGAAACCGGTCGGTGCGTAGACAACGTCATCGAGTGCCGCCTTGTTGAGGCGGCCGACCGCGGCCTTCTCCTCGTCAAGGCTCTTGGCGTCGAACCAGGCCGTGACCTCCTTCTCGGTGCCGGCACTGGTGGGCCAGCCGAACCATGCCTTGTCACCATTGGCGCGAATGGCGGTGTAGGAGGCGGGCGTGATGCAATCGGCGCCGGCATGCCAGCTGTGGAACATGTTCCAGCCGCCCTGCCCCGGCGGCGTTTTCGCCGCACGGCGGGAGCCGACCGTTCCCCAATCGGTGGCGACGAAGTCGACATTCATGCCGAGCTTCTTGAGGAGGTCGGCCGTGACGTCGCCCTGCGCCTTGGTGATCGGCTGATCCTGCGCCACGAGGCACGTGACCGGCTGGCCGGAATAGCCGCTCTCGGCGAGCAGCTTCTTAGCGGCATCGAAATCGCGCTTGCCCTTGAGGATCTCGCCACCCATCTCGCTGTAGAGCGGCGTATCCGGCGTGAAGAAGCCCGGCAGCGGCTTCCAGAGCGCCGTGTCATCGCCGACGATCGCGCGCATATAGTCTTCCTGGCTGAGCGCCATCAGCACCGCGCGCCGCGCCCGCACGTCGTTGAACGGCGCGAACAGATGGTTCATGCGGAACGAGCCGATGTTGCCGAGGGGATCGCCGATATCGACGCTGATATTCTTGTTCTTCTTCAGCACGGGTACGAGATCGGCGATCGGGTTCTCCCACCAGTCGACCTCACCGTTCTGCAGGGCTGCGGCGGCGGTCGCCGGATCCGGCATCACGATCCATTCGACGCGATCGACCAGCATCTGCTTGCCGCCGGCAAGCCACGACGCCTTCTCCTGGCGCGGAACGTAGTCGGCGAATTTCTCGAATACGGACTTGGCGCCGGGGACCCATTCACTCTTGGCGAATTTCATCGGCCCGGAGCCGACATACTCGGTGATCTGCTTGAACGGATCGGTCTTCGCGATGCGCTCGGGCATGATGAAGGAGCACGGCGCGTTGTTCTTGGCGAGCGCGTAGAGCATTTTCGGAAAAGGCTGCTTCAAAACCCATTTGAAGGTGCGATCGTCGACAGCGGTCAATTCCTGCTGGATCGCAATGATCATCAGGCCCATCGGATCGCGCGCGGCCCAGCGCGACAGGCTCGCGACGACGTCCTTGCTCAGCACCGGCTCGCCGTCATGGAACTTGAGACCGGGCCTTAAGCGGAACGTCCAGGTCTTGCCGTCGTCGGTGGTCTCCTCGGACTCGACCATCTGACGCTGCGGCTGAAGCTGCGCATCGATGCCGTAAAGCGTGTCCCAGACCAGCGCCGCGGCATTGCGCACGACATATTGCGTGCCCCAGATCGGATCGAAATTGGCGAGATTGGCCTGGGGCACGAAACGCAGGGTGCGCGCAGCCGCGCCTTGCGCGATCGCCGGGGCCGAGAGGCCGCCGGTCAATGCCAGACCGCCCGCGCCGGCCAGTCCCTTCAATACGGTCCTGCGATCCATGACGTCCTCCCAGTAATGCCGTGATGCCGGCCTTCGTTGGCCAAGAGCGGGGTGAAACCGGAGCCCTTTGGCCTGCAAATGGTATGCCACCAGCCGCGCCTTCGCTAGCGGGATATCGGCGCTGTTTGGCCGGTCGAGGCAGCAAAGGGCGACCGTCGTTGCGCTGCACGATGGTGCAGTCACGGGGCTAGCGCACCGCGTTAGGATGGTGGCTGACGGTCGGAAACGGAATGTCGCTTTCGCGGAGCCCCTTGTCGGTGGGAAAGGTCGACAAACCGAGGGAAGTACGCTGGGGCTACGATCTCGACGTTGCGAGCGCAGCGAAGCAATGACGGAGTACAGGCAGCAGCACGCCCACTCGCATGTCGCTGGCGCGCTGCAATGCGAAGCGATGCGGCGCCAGCGAAGCGTAACCCGCCTCTTTGCTTTCAGTAGCGGGGGAAAGGGTGGGTTACGCCTTGCGGCTAACCCACCCTACAGATCTCTTACGCGCTCGCCTGGGTCACGAACTTGGTGTTGAGATAACCCTCGATCGCCTCGAGGCCGCCTTCGGAGCCATAGCCGGAATCCTTGATGCCGCCGAACGGCACTTCCGGCAGAGCGAGACCGTGGTGGTTGATCGACACCATGCCGCTCTCGATGTCGGCGCCAATCGCCTGCATCGTCTTGGTCGAGGTCGTGTAGGCATAGGCCGCAAGGCCGTAAGGCAGACGGTTCGCCTCGGCCACCACCTCGTCATAGCTGCGGAAGGACGTGATCGGCGCAACAGGTCCGAACGGCTCCTCGTTCATGATCCGCGCATCGCGCGGCACGTCGGTCAGCACCGTCGGCTCGAAGAAGAAACCTTCATTGCCGATGCGCTTGCCGCCGGCCTGCACCTTGGCGCCACGCTGGACTGCGTCGGAGACCAAACCTTCCATCGCATCGACACGGCGCGGGTTCGCCAGCGGACCCATGCGCGTGTCCTTGTCGAGGCCATTGCCAACCTTGAGACCCTTGGCTGCCGCGACGAACTTGTCGACGAAGGGCTGATAGACGCTCTCATGCACCAGGAAGCGCGTCGGCGAGACGCAGACCTGGCCGGCATTGCGGAACTTGTTGGCCGACAGGATCTTCGCGGCGTTGTCGAGGTCGGCGTCCGCGAACACGATCGCCGGCGCGTGACCGCCGAGCTCCATGGTGACGCGCTTCATGTGCAAGCCGGCCAGTGCGGCCAGATGCTTGCCGACGGCGGTCGACCCGGTGAAGCTGATCTTGCGAATGATCGGATGCGGAATGAGATATTCCGACACCTCCGCCGGCACGCCGAACACCAGTTGGACGACGCCGGGGGGGAATGCCCGCGTCGGCATAGGCGCGCACCAGCTCCATGCAGCTCGCCGGGGTTTCTTCCGGTCCCTTCACGATGATCGAGCAGCCCGCAGCGAGCGCGGCCGAGATCTTGCGCACCGCCTGGTTGATCGGGAAATTCCAGGGCGTGAAGGCAGCGACCGGGCCGACCGGCTCCTTGGTCACGAGCTGGGAGACATTGCCCATCCGCGGCGGCACGATGCGGCCATAGGCGCGGCGAGCTTCTTCCGAGAACCAGTCGATGAGGTCGCCGGCCAGCATGGTCTCGCCCTGGGCTTCCACGACCGGCTTGCCCTGCTCCATGGTCATAACAGGCGCGATCTCGGCGGCGCGCGAACGGATGATGTCGGCGGCCTTCCGCATCAGCTTGTAGCGATCGAAGGGCGAGGTCTTGCGCCAGACTTCGAAGCCGGCCTTGGCCGCCTCCAACGCCCGGTCAAGATCCTGGCGCGAGGCGTGCGGGGTCTTGCCGATCGGCTGGCCGGTCGCGGGGTTGAGGATGTCCTCCGACTTGCCGGAAGTGCCGTCGGTCCACTCGCCGGCGATGAACATCTGAACTTTCGGGTACATCCCTGCTGTCTCCTGCATGATTTCACGGCGGCAGGATTGGTGCCCGCCGCCTAATAAGTGGGCGCAGAGCTACACTGAAAGGCAGCCGGCGAAAAGGGACCAGTGATGCCCTGACATCGCGAGGTGGTATGCGCAAGAGGCGGCCTGGCGTCCCCCGCAACATCATGTCGCTGTCACACCAGGCTCGATTTGCCGCGGCTGAGCACCTCGCCCGCCCCCTTATCGCCGACGAGCCTGCCGTGCTCGTACACCACCCGGCCCCGCACGATGGTGGTGACGGGCCAGCCGGTGATGTCGACCCCTTCCCAGGGCGTGTAGTCCGAGCCGTGGTGCAGATCGGCCTGCCGGATCGGCTTCGCCAGCTTGGGGTTCCATAGAACGACATCGGCATCGAAGCCGATGCCGATCGAGCCCTTGCGCGGATAGAGGCCATAGATCCGCGCATGGTTGGTCGCGGTCAGCTCCACGAACTTTTGCAG
>NZ_LGHL01000087.1 GCF_001908205.1 Bradyrhizobium sp. NAS80.1 | reverse complement strand
CCCGCTGCATCCCGAGACCTACCTGCATGTCGACGAGGTCAAGGGTGATACCTATGGTTTCGGCGGCCTCGCCCGACGCCCCGCCGCCGCGCAAGCGGCCCCCGGCGCGCTTGCGCGTCACGCCCTATTACGTCCCGGACGGTGTCTATCCGCGTTACGACCCTGGTCCCGATGCGGTCCGCGAGTGCAACGCGACCTATGTGGAGGAATACCGGCCCAGCGGCACGGTGATCGTGCCGCGCATGAGCTGCTACTGGCGTCGGGGCTGACTTGCAGGCGATCGTGTGATGCCCGCATGTTGAGGGCGGAGGTCGTCATGGCGAAATGGATTGCATTGGCCGTTGTCGTCGGGCTTGCCGCAGGTTTGCCTCGCGCCTCCACGGCGCAGAGTGTGAGGGTGCCGGATGCTTCGGCCGGGAAAGCGGTTTTCGATGCGCGACGACCCTCACGATACCATGACGTTGCGCGGCACTCTCCGCCCCATGATCCGCACTATTACGCGCGGCCTGTCTACTACCGGCCTTATCCCTACGGCGTGCCCGCGCCCTTCGTGTTCAGCTATGGGCCGTGGTGGCGCTAACCGCCCGGTGCAAATCCCTTGACCAGCAACACGGTCGCCTGCGCGCCCGCCTTGCGATCGCGCGAGATCTCTTCGTAGTCGGGCGAGTTTGAGAAGGCGAGAAACGCGGCCTCGTCGGGGAACGACATCATGACCAGCTTGTCATGCGGCCATGCGCCTTCGAGCACGCGCGGATGTTCGTCGGCTGCAAGCAGCCGTCCATTGAATTTCTTGAACACGTCAAAGAACCGCGCCTGATAGCGGTCATAGGCCGCGCGGTCCGTCATCTTCAATTGCGCAATCGCGTAGACAGTCATTTCTCAAATTCCTTCTGTCGAGGTCGTAATCGTATACGCTTGAAATGAAAAGGGCGCCTCGGCGGCGCCCTTTGTTCATCCGGTGGCCTAGAGCCAATCCTTCAGCTTCCACGACGCGGACTTCCATCGCGTCAGGTTCTCGAGCTTCCACTGCTTGAACATCGCCGGCGGCCAGCGGCTTAGGCGCGAGGTCTGCTCGACCTCGGGCTTGGCGACGATGCGCAGTGGCGAAGCGCGCCGCCGGTGCTGGCGGGTCGCCTCGCTGATCAGATCGACATATTCAGGCTTGTTGGCCATGGCTGCGTCCCCGCGAAACCGTCGCGAGGACGCAATGTTGGCGATGCCGATTAACGGCGGTTTGCCGCGATCGCTACAATTGCAGGGAGTGGCTCAGCGCCAGTCCCTGACGTCGACGAAGTGACCTGCGATCGCTGCTGCCGCCGCCATTGCCGGCGAGACGAGATGCGTGCGGCCCTTGAAGCCCTGGCGGCCCTCGAAGTTGCGGTTCGAGGTCGAGGCGCAGCGCTCTTCCGGCTTCAGCTTGTCCGGGTTCATGGCGAGGCACATCGAGCAGCCCGGCTCGCGCCATTCGAAGCCGGCCTTGATGAAGATCTTGTCCAGACCTTCAGCCTCGGCCTGCTCCTTCACGATGCCGGAGCCCGGCACGACCATGGCGTTGACGCTGGCCGAGACTTGCTTGCCTTCCGCGATCTTGGCGGCGGCGCGTAAGTCCTCGATACGGCCGTTGGTGCAGGAGCCGATGAAGACGCGGTCGAGCTTGATGTCGGTGATCTTCGTCCCCGCCGTCAGGCCCATGTACTTCAAGGCGCGATGCTTGGAGATGCGCTTGGCCTCGTCCGCGATCTTGTCGGGATCGGGCACGATGCCGGTCACCGAGATCACGTCCTCAGGGCTCGTGCCCCAGGTCACGATCGGCGGCAGCTTTGCAGCATCGAGGCGCAGCTCGTGGTCGAAATGCGCGCCCTCGTCGGAGCGCAGCTTCTCCCAGTAGCGCATCGCCGCATCCCAGTCCGCGCCCTTCGGCGACTTCGGACGGTCTCGCAGGAAGTCGTAGGCCTTCTGGTCGGGCGCGACGAGGCCGGCGCGCGCGCCGCCTTCGATCGACATGTTGCAGACCGTCATGCGGCCTTCCATCGACAGCGAACGGATCGCCTCGCCGGCATATTCCAGCACGTAGCCGGTGCCGCCCGCGGTGCCGATCTCGCCGATGATGGCCAGGATGATGTCCTTGCCCGTCACGCCCTCCGGCAATTTGCCGTCGACGGTGACGCGCATGTTCTTTGCCTTCTTCTGGATCAGCGTCTGCGTCGCCAGCACGTGCTCGACCTCGGAAGTGCCGATGCCGTGCGCGAGCGCGCCGAACGCGCCATGCGTCGAGGTGTGGCTGTCACCGCAGACGATGGTGGTGCCGGGCAGGGTAAAGCCCTGCTCGGGGCCGATGACGTGAACGATGCCCTGGCGCTTGTCGAACTCGTCGTAATATTCGATGCCGAATTCCTTGGCGTTCTCGGCGAGCGCCTTGATCTGCTCGATGCTCTCTGGATCCGGGTTCGGCTTGGTGCGATCGGTGGTCGGCACGTTGTGGTCGACGACGGCGAGCGTCTTCTCGGGCGCGTGCACCTTGCGGCCCGTCGCGCGCAGGCCTTCGAACGCCTGCGGCGAGGTCACCTCGTGCACCAGATGGCGGTCGATATAGAGCAGGCAGGTGCCGTCTTCGGCTTCGTGCACCAGATGGTCGTTCCAGATCTTGTCGTACAGTGTGGTCGGCTTGGACATGAGCGTCAGCTCCGAAAGAATGTTGTATAAGCGGATTTGCGCGGCTGGCGCGCGGGCAACAGAATCGTCAGCGCAGCTTTTAGGCTGCGCGCGTAAGCTCTGACGTTGCCGAGGTCGCGAAGCGTCCGAAGAACCGGCCAGGCAGCCGCGAGCGATCGTCGATGACGATGCGCTTGACGGGCGAGAGGCTGGTCAGATCTGGAAACATTCTAGGAATATATAGCAGGCCGAATTGGAAGCGCGAGAGCTTTGACGCGCGCGGCTGACGCAACAAAAAAGCGCGGGGTTTGGCCCCGCGCTTTTCGAAACTTGCCTGGTGGGCGGAAATTACTCGCCGACGGCGGCCGCGCGGTCCTGCTTCTCGACGATGCGAGCCGACTTGCCGCGAAGGCTGCGGAGATAATACAGCTTGGCGCGACGCACCTTGCCGCGACGCACCACCTTGATCGAGTCGATCATCGGCGACATCACCGGGAACACGCGCTCAACGCCCTCACCGTAGGAAATCTTGCGGACGGTGAAGCTCTCGTTGAGGCCACCGCCGGAACGGCCGATGCAGACGCCTTCATAGGCCTGCACGCGGGTGCGATCGCCTTCGACGACCTTCACGTTGACGATCACGGTGTCGCCGGGACCGAATTCCGGAATGTCCTTGCCGGCGGCGAGCTTGTCGAATTGCTCTTGTTCGAGCTGCTTGATCAGGTTCATGGGTAAATCTCCATCGGCGCGCCCAGCCTTGGAAACGGGGGCTGCGCGAAATTCGTTTATCCAGCCATTGCGGATGTGGCCGCTCCTATAAGGCAAGCCGGAGCGTTTGTCACCCGTCTGTCTTGTTTTTTGGCGTTTTTTTGGCGTCCGCCCCGATTCTGGACTTTGGCCGGGATTTGGGCCCACAAATCGGGCCGCCGGGCCGCCGTCAGCGCCTCGGATTCCGCCCGCCGCCAGGCCGCGACCTTGGCGTGGTCGCCGGAGGTCAGGATTTCGGGGATCGGAGCCCCCTCGAACAGCTGCGGTCGGGTGTATTGGGGGTATTCGAGGAGGCCGTCAGAGAAGCTTTCCTCGGTTCCAGAGGCCTCCTTGCCCATGACCCCCGGGAGCAGCCGGACGCAGGCATCGATCAGCGCCAAAGCCGCGATTTCGCCCCCGGACAGCACGTAATCGCCGATCGAGATCTCCTCCAGGCCCCGCCCGTCGATCACCCGCTGGTCTACCCCCTCGAACCGCCCGCAGACGATCAAGGGGCCCGGGCCCTGGGCGAGCTCCACGACACGGGCCTGGGTCAATGGCCGACCGCGCGGGCTCATCAGGAGCTTCGGTCGGTCTGAGCTGATCTCGGCGGCATCGATGGCCGCCGCCAGAACATCCGCCCGCAGCACCATGCCCGGTCCGCCTCCCGCCGGCGTGTCGTCGACGCTGCGGTGGCGATCGGTCGCAGAGGCCCGGATGTCCCGCGCCTCGATCTCCCAGAGCCCGGATGCCAGAGCTCGGCCAGCCAAGCTCACGCCCAGCGGTCCCGGAAACATGTCCGGAAACAGCGTCAGCACCGTCGCGCGCCAGGGTGAGGGGTTTGTCATTGCATCCCATTCTCGTCGTCCCGGGGCGCGCGAAGCGCGAGCCCGGGACCCATAATCACCGCAGCCAGTTTTGCGATGGCTGGGGCCGCCAGCTTAGCCAAAACCACTGCCTGTGGTTATGGGTCCCGGCCTTCGTCCGGATGACTCTCGTCGTCCCGATCATCGCCCTCGATCTCCTGCGGCAGCTCGATCACGACGCGGCCACCGGCAATATCGACCTCCGGCACCACCGCGTTCGAGAACGGCAGCAGCAGCGTCGTGCCCTTGGGTGGTGCGATCTCGATGATGTCGCCGGCACCGAAATTATGGATCGCGACGACGCGGCCGAGCGCGTCGCCATCAGTGGTGACGGCGGCGAGCCCGATCAGGTCGGTGTGGTAATATTCGTCATCATCGGTCGCGGGCAGTTTTTTCGCGCGCGACGTACAGTTCGACGCCGTTGAGGCGCTCGGCCTCATCGCGGGTCGTGACGCCCTTGAACGTCGCGACCAGATGATCCTTGGCCTCGCGCGCCTGCGCGACCTCGAACTGGCGCTTGCCGTCTTTGGACAGAAGCGGACCGTAGCGCCTGATGGCAAAGGGATCTTCGGTGAAGGTCCACAGTTTGACCGCACCGCGCACACCATGCGCGGCGCCGATCCGCGCGACGCAGACCAGCGCCGACATGTTCTAGCCTTAGGCCTTGGCGGCGGCTTCGGCCTGCGCCTTGCGCTCCTTGCGCGGCACGGCCTTCTGCGGGTTGTTGCGCGCTTCGCGCTTCTTGACGCCGGCGGCGTCGAGGAAACGCATCACGCGGTCGGACGGCTGCGCGCCCTTGGCGACCCAGGCCTTCACCTTCTCCATGTCGAGCTTGAGGCGTGCCTCATTGTCCTTCGGCAGCAGCGGGTTGAAATAGCCGAGACGCTCGATGAAGCGGCCGTCGCGCGGAAAGCGCGAGTCGGCGACGACGACGTGATAGACGGGACGCTTCTTGGTGCCTGCGCGAGCGAGGCGGATAACGACGGACATCTAGTTCTCCTTCAAAGTACTGCTTGTTCGGTTGATTGGTATTCCGCGTTGCGCGGGACGCTTACGATCCCGTGCGACGAATTCCTCATTTCTTCTTGCCCGGAAAGCCGCCGAGGCCCGGCAGCAACGGCTTGCCGCTCAGCCCGGTCAGGCCGGGAACGTTCGGCAGACCCTGGCGAAGACCGGCCGGCAGATCCTTCGGCAAATTGGGCAGACCCTGTCCGCCGCCACTCTGCATCTTTTCCTGGAGCGCCTTCATCTCTTCGGGAGACGGCATCTTCATGCCGCCGCCAAAGCCCATGGCTTGTGCGATGCCGGCGAGCGGGCCGCGCTTGCCCGAGCCCATGGCCTTCATCACGTCGGCCATGTTCCGATGCATCTTGAGCAGCTTGTTGACCTGCTCGACGCTCTGGCCGCTTCCGGCGGCGATACGCTTCTTGCGGCTGGCCTTGAGCAGGTCGGGATGACGCCGCTCCTCGCGCGTCATGGAATCGATGACCGCGACCTGGCGCTTCAGGATCTTGTCGTCGATGCCGGCAGCCGCGATCTGGTTCTTCATCTTGGCGATGCCGGGCATCATGCCCATCAGCCCGCTGATGCCGCCCATGTTCGCCATCTGCAACAGCTGCTCGCGCATGTCGTTGAGGTCGAACTGACCCTTGCGCATGCGCTCGGCGGTGCGCGCGGCCTTCTCGGCGTCGATGTTGGCGGCGGCACGTTCGACTAGCGAGACCACGTCGCCCATGCCGAGGATACGGCTGGCGATACGGTCGGGATGGAAGTCTTCCAGCGCGTCGGTCTTTTCACCGGTGCCGATCAGCTTGATCGGCTTGCCGGTGACCGCGCGCATCGACAGCGCGGCGCCGCCGCGGCCGTCACCGTCGACACGGGTCAGCACGATGCCGGTGAGGCCGACGCGCTGGTCGAACGAGCGCGCAAGATTCACGGCGTCCTGGCCGGTCAAGCTATCCGCAACCAGCAGCACTTCGTGCGGATTGGCGGCGGCTTTGATCGCGGCTGCCTCCGCCATCATCTCTTCATCGAGCGTGGTACGGCCGGCGGTGTCGAGCAGCACGATGTCGTAGCCGCCGAGCTTGCCGGCCTCCAGCGCGCGTTTTGCAATTTGCGGCGGCTGCTGGCCGGCGACGATCGGAAGCGTTGGAATGTCGAGATCGCGGCCGAGCACGGCCAACTGTTCCATCGCCGCCGGGCGATAGACGTCGAGCGAAGCCATCAGCACCTTGCGCTTGTCGCGCTGGACCAGGCGGCGGGCGAGCTTCGCGGTGGTCGTCGTCTTACCGGAGCCTTGCAGGCCGACCATCATTATCGGCACCGGCGGCACGGAATTGACGTCGATGGTCTGGCTTTCGGCGCCGAGTGTGTTGATCAGCTCGTCATGGACGATCTTGACCACCATCTGGCCGGGGGGTCACCGACTTGACGACGGTGGCGCCGATCGCCTGTTCGCGGACGCGTTCGGTGAAGCTGCGCACCACTTCGAGCGCAACGTCGGCCTCCAGCAGTGCGCGGCGCACCTCGCGCATCGCGGCGTCGACGTCCTTTTCGGTCAGCGCACCGCGCCCCGTCAGGCGATCGAGGATGCCGCCAAGCCTTTCCGACAGATTGTCGAACAATGCCGTTGTCCCCTGTCCTGCTCGCCAGAAAGGCGATCTTCCAAACACCGTTGCGCCCGAGGGCGCACAGCGCTGTCGGGCGTTGACCTCTGGCCTCCAGGGCCAGTCGGCGGGTCGAAAAGAAAGCCTTTCCGAGAAAGTGGCGGGGTTAAACGCTGCCCACGCCCAAAAGTCAAGGAAAGTTAGGGTGCCGGGGCGCCATTGCCAGGGCAAGGCCTTGAAAACATGACCTTTCCGGCGACGGGTTCCTTTTTCGGCGGTCCGGCCCATATAGCCGGTGATGACTTACCTCCGCCGCCGCCCCTGAAGCCCGACCATGCCGATCACCCGCCGACGCCTGTTTGGACTTTTTGCCGGGACAGGCGCGCTGGTCGGTGTCCCGTCCATCTGGATCGCCCGCATGAAAACCTACGACGGCCCCGTCTCCGATCATTTTGACGGCCTGCACTTCTTCGATCCCGACGGTGCGCCGCCGAAGGCGCTCGGCGAGGTGTTTCGCTGGCAGTTCGGGGGCGGTCGGAAGCGCGAGACCTGGCCCGACTGGGTGCCGAGCCCCCACGCCGACATCCCGCCGGCCCGCGTCGACGGCGACAAGATACGGCTCTCCTTCGTCGGCCACGCCAGCTGGCTGATCCAGGCCGGCGGGCTCAACATCCTCGTCGATCCGGTCTGGTCGATGCGGGTCTCGCCCGTCAGCTTCGCCGGACCGAAGCGGCACAACGATCCCGGCATTGTGTTCGACAAGCTGCCGAAGATTGACGTCGTGCTGGTCTCGCACGGGCACTACGATCATCTCGACATCGCGACGCTGTCGCGGCTCGCCAAGAATTTTGCGCCGCGCGTGGTCACGCCGCTCGGCAATGACCTCGCGATGCGCGATGCCGATCCCGCGATCAAGGCAGAAGCGTTCGACTGGCATGATCGCGTCGAGCTGGGCGGCGGCATCGCCGTGCATCTGGTCCCGACCCGGCATTGGTCGGCGCGCGGAATGTTCGACCGCAACAAGGCGCTGTGGGCGAGCTTCGTGCTGGAGACGCCGGCCGGGAAGGTCTACGTCGTCTGCGATTCCGGCTATGGCGATGGCGGGCATTTCCGCCGCGTCGCCGAGAAGCACGGGCCGCTGCGCCTGGCGATCCTCCCGATCGGCGCCTACGAGCCGCGCTGGTTCATGCGCGACCAGCACATGAATCCGGAGGATGCGGTGAAGGCGCTATCGGATTGCGGCGCGCAGGAAGCGCTCGGGCATCATCACGGGACGTTCCAGCTCACCGATGAAGCGATCGATGCGCCGGCCAAGGCGCTGGTGGAAGCGCTCGATGCCGCGAAGATTCCGCAGGAGCGGTTCGTGGCGATGAAGCCTGGGCAGGTGGTGGAGATTTAGCGTCATTCTTCGCTGTCGTCCCGGACAAGCGAAGCGCAGATCCGGGACCCATAACCACAGGGAGAGGTTTGGCGAAGACTCGTGGTTACCACCATCGCGCCACAACCGCTCCCTGTGGTTATGGGTCCCCGCGCCCCGGGCGCAATTGCGCACTAGGCGGGGACGACAACTGTATATGGAGCAGGCAGCGTACCTCCTACGAGACCTACTGCTCCTTGGGCTTGATGGCCCAGCTCACATTCACCGTCACCGACAGCGTTTCCTCACCCGGCGCAACGGCGGCGGTCGCGGCAGCCATCGGCGCTGGCGCCATCCGCGCCTTGAACAGCGGCACCGGGCCGCCGCCTTCGGAGACACTGAGAGGAGCACCTAACGTGACGCCGGTGGCTTTGGCATAGATCTCGGCCTTGCGGCGAGCGTCGGCTACCGCCTGCTCGCGGGCATCGTCGAGCAGTTTCGACGCCTGCGTCACCTCGAAGGAGATGTTGCCGATGTCGTTGGCGCCGGCGTTGACCAGCGTGTCGATGATGCCGGCGACCTTGGTGACGTCGCGAATCTTCACGGTGACGCGGTTGCTGGCACGGAAGCCGACCACGGGCGAGGCGCCGCCCGAGCGGTTGGTCGCATATTGCGGCTGCAGCGACAGGCGCGAGGTCTGGTAATCCTTCTCGGCGACGCCGGCGCCTTTCAGCGCCAGCAGCACCTTGCCCATCGCGGCGTTGTTGGCGTCGGAAGCTTCCTTCGCCGACTTGGCGTCGCTGGCGACGCCAGCATCGATCTGGGCGAGATCGGGCGCCGCGGAAATCATGGCTTCGCCGCTGACCGAAATCGCGGACGGAAAATCGTTGGCGAGTGCTGGCGTTGCCAGCAGCGTGGTGGCGAATAGGGCGGCAAGTACGACAGGCTTTTTCATGGGTCTCACTTCAGTGGCACGAATACGTTGATCACGAGCTTGTCCTCCGACGTCTTCAGGGGGTCGGTGAGGTACTCCTCGATGAAGGTGTCTTTGGCTTCCAGCTTCTTGTCGTCGAGGTGATTGGTGATCGCCTCATAAGTGTTGTCCATGTTGTCGTAGGAGCCGCGATGGACGAATTTCAGCGACTTGCCTTCCGGCGATTTGCCGATGCTCATGTCCTTGGGCAGGTTCTTCGGGTCCTGCTCGACCGGGATTTCGGCGAGGAAGGTGAAGCCGGTGTCGTCGGTCGAGGTGTAGACGATCATCGAATTGCCGGCGTGCTTGATGCCCTGCTTGTCCAGCAGCGCGTTCAGCGCCTTGAAGGCGTCGATCAGCGTATCGAAGGCCGAATCCCAATTTGCGGTGCCCTTGAGCATCACAACCTTCTTGGCCTCGAGCGTGGTCTCCTCGCCGAAGGGATCGGCGGTCTGCACCGGAGCGGGGCTGGCGGCTGCAGCGGGTGGTGGTGCCGCCGGGCTGGGTGAGGCGCTTGCCGCGGGTGAGGGCGATGCTTCGGGCGAGGCGCTGGCGGCAGGCGACGGCGTCGCCACGGGCGCGGGCGAAGCGCTCACGGCCGGGGAGGGCGCAGCCGACGGGGCCGGCGAGGGACTTGCCGACGCTGCAGGGGCCGGGCTCGGGGTTTGCGCCAGAGCGCCGGACAGTCCAAGCGAAAGGGCCGCTGCCGGGATCAGCGCGGCCAGAGCGAGACGACGAAACCTGATCATTCTTTTCTCTCCAAGACCTCGCGCATTAAGACCTCGCGCATTAAGACCTTGCGCATCAAGGCCAAAATCCGGCTATGCGGCCCGGCCGCGCGTCCCGGTTCGCGCGAACTTCGCCGTTCTAACACGCGAGCGCCAAATTCGTCCCATGACAGATGCGTCATGCCAATCGGCGGCAAATCACTGGCCAAGCCACCGAGGATCGCCATATAAGGCGGGCGAAATTCGGGATTTTTCATGAGCGCCCTGGCCAACCACGCATTTGCCAAGATGAACGGCATCGGCAACGAGATCGTCGTTGTCGACATGCGCGATTCCGCCTCGCCGGTGACGCCGGACGATGCCCGCGCGGTGGCGTCCGCGCAAGGCGGCGTTCCCTACGACCAGCTCATGGTGCTCCAGAAGCCGCGGCTGGACGGCACCGAAGCCTTCATTCGCATCTACAATAATGACGGCTCGGAGGCCGGCGCCTGCGGCAACGGCATGCGCTGCGTGGTGCGGCGCATCTTCGAGAAGACCGGGCAGACCACGGCGACCTTCGAGACGGCTGCGGGCTTGCTCAACTGCTGGCAGGGCCCGGCGCCCGACCTCTACACCGTCGATATGGGCGCACCGAAGTTCGACTGGCAGGACATCCCGCTCGCGGAAGAGTTTCGCGACACTCGTTACATCGAATTGCAGATCGGGCCGATCGACAATCCGATCCTGCATTCGCCCTCGGTGGTCAGCATGGGCAACCCGCATGCGATCTTCTGGGTCGATGACGTCAACGCCTACGATATCGAGCGTTTTGGTCCGCTGCTGGAAAATCACCCGATCTTCCCCGAGCGCGCCAACATCACGCTCGCCCACATTGTCGATCGCGACCACATCACGATCCGCACCTGGGAGCGCGGCGCGGGCCTGACCAGGGCGTGCGGCTCGGCGGCCTGCGCGACCGCAGTTGCTGCCGCGCGGCTGAAGCGCACTGAGCGCAATGTCGAGATCACGCTGCCTGGCGGCAAGCTCGGCATCGAATGGCGCGAGCGCGACGACCACGTGCTGATGACGGGCACGGCGACCTTCGAATATGAGGGCGCCTTCGATCCGGCGCTGTTCGCGCCGGTCGGCTAATGGCTGTCGAGGTCGTCACCTTCGGCTGTCGCCTCAATGCCTTCGAGGCCGAGGTGATCCGCGGCGAGGCCGAGGGCGCGGGTCTTTCCGACACCATCGTCATCAATAGCTGCGCTGTAACCAACGAGGCAGTGGCGCAGGCGCGCCAGTCGATCCGCAAATTGAAGCGCGAACGGCCCGGTGCGCGCATCGTCGTGACCGGCTGCGCCGCACAGACGCAAAGCGAGATGTTCGCTGGCATGGCCGAGGTCGATCGCGTCGTCGGCAATGACGACAAGATGCGCAGCCAAGCCTGGCGCGAGGCCCGCGATGCGTTCGATCTTGGCGCCAGCGAGAAGATCGCCGTCAGCGACATCATGGCGGTGAAGGAGATGGCGCCGCACCTCATCGACGGTTTTGCTGCCGGCCTGCCGCGCGTGTTCGTGCAGGTGCAGAACGGCTGCGATCATCGCTGCACCTTCTGCATCATTCCGTTCGGCCGCGGCAATTCGCGCTCGGTGCCGATGGGCGCGGTGGTCGAGCAGGTGCGGGCGCTGGTTGCGCGCGGCCATGCCGAGATCGTGCTGACCGGCGTCGATCTCACCAGCTACGGCGCCGATCTGCCGGGCGCGCCGAAGCTCGGCATGCTGACCAGGCAGATCCTTCGGCACGTGCCGGAGCTGAAGCGCCTGCGCATCTCCTCGATCGATTCGATCGAGGCGGATCACGATCTGCTCGACGCCATTGCCGATGATTCGCGGCTGATGCCACACCTCCATCTGTCGCTGCAATCCGGCGACGACATGATCCTGAAGCGCATGAAGCGGCGGCATTCGCGCCAGGATGCGATCTCATTCTGCGACCAGGTGCGCCGCCTGCGCCCGGACATCGCGTTCGGTGCCGACATCATCGCGGGCTTCCCGACCGAGACCGAGGAGATGTTTTCGCGCTCGCTCGATCTCGTCGAAGAATGTGGCCTCACCTTCTTGCACGTTTTCCCTTATTCGCCACGCCCCGGCACGCCGGCCGCGCGGATGCCGCAGGTTGCGGGGCCAGCGATCAAGGAGCGTGCGAAGCGGCTGCGTTCAGCCGGAGAGGCGGCCTTGCGGCGGCGGCTGCAAGCCGAGATCGGCGCGACGCGCGATGTGCTGATCGAGAGCGAGGGGCAGGGACGCACGGAGCATTATCTGCCAGTGGCGATCTCAGGTGAACGTGTGGGCAGCATCGTGCCGCTGAGGATTGCCGGCAGTGATGGCGAACGGCTTACCACATAAACAGTCGTCGTCGCCCGGCTTGACCGGGCGACCCAGTACGCCGCGGCTTATCCGTATCTCACGACTGCTTCTGGAATACTGGATCACCCGCTCCAGTGCGCAATTGCGCACAAGGCGGGTGATGACAGCGGGTGTGTGGTGCGCGGCGCGCTCAAACGCACCTCTTAAGACGCCCGCACCTGCCAGAACCGCAGCGTCCGCTGCGCGTTCTCCAGCGTCATGCGGGCGAAATGGCCTTGTGCCCTCGCAAGGTCCGCCGGCTTCATCGCGCCGGTGGCGAAGCGGCTTTCGAGCACGGCCGCGGTCGTTTCCCAGCTGAGTTGCGCCGCCTTGCACGGCACCAGCAGGCCGTCCTCGCGGAGGCTTTGCATCAGCGGGCGAATTACTTCGACGGTCGATTCGGACAGCGCTGCCAGGGCCGCGACGGTCTCCTCGTAGCGCCGCTGCCTGGCGAAGCCAAACAGCGTCGCTTCGCTGAGCCGGCCGGTGGCCTCGAGATATGCGATGGCACGCTTGGCGCCTTCAAAGTCGCGCACGCCTGACATCTCGCGCTCGACGCCGGCAGTGACGGCGGCGATCGCGTTCTGGATTTCCTCGAACAGATCTGGCGGTGCGCGCGACAGCAGGCGGGTGCGAACGGCATCCGTTGCCGAACGCAGCAACCGGCGGCGCTGCGCGGAGGGCAGGTCGACGCGGACACCGACGCTGACGGCGAGCTCCGGATCCCTTTCGGCCTGTCCGACGATGACGGCAAATCCGTTGCCGGAAACGCGCGCGCCGGGATTGGCGGCAAGCCGCCGGCTGACGCTGGGATAGCGGCGCGCCAGCAGCGCATCGGTGACGATCTCCTTCAGCCACCAGCGGCCGGCGACCGCGAGCAGATGCGGCTCACCCTTGGATGATGCGATCTTCACCAGCTCGCCGTCGTCGAGGCGCGCGGATTCCTGCAGCACGGGGCCGGCGATGCGAATCTCGTCGTTGTTGGCGAGACGGCGGATCACGGAAGGCGGGGCCTGGGCGATTGGCGCGAGCTGTGCGCTGATCTCGGCGAGCGCGACGCGCGCGCCCATGTCGGCGATGGCGCGCAGCTCGATGGTGGCGATCAGCCGCTCGAGCACGTCATCGAACAGGGCGATCTGCTCGTCGCTGAAGCTGCCTGCGGAGGAGAGGAACAGGTCGGTGACGCGCCGGGCCGTTTCCAGGCCTTTTTCCGCCGAGCCTATCCGGATCGCGGATTCGACCTCATCGATGATCGATAGCTTAGCGTTCAACATGACGCGTGCTCGTCCTGAGCGGATTGACGGAAGCTTGTCCTAAGCAACCGTTATCATTAGAGGCGAGCACTGAACGTTTCGTAAACCATGCGCCCGGGCGGGCTATTCTCCGTTCCAGCCGCAGGCGCGGAGCCGCTCGTGCATGTGGGGCGGGGCCGGCGCCACCACGCGGATAGGTTCCTTGTTCCGGGAGATCGGCACCACGATCTCGCGGGAATGCAGGTGCAGCCGCGGCTCGCCGAAGCGCGGGCCGTTGCCGTAAATGTTATCGCCGAAGATCGGCCAGCCGGTCGCGGCCGAATGCACCCGCAATTGATGGGTCCGGCCGGTCACCGGTTCCATGGCGAGCCAGGTCAGGCCGTCGCCCCGGCCCATCACTTTCCAGTTGGTGATCGCCTTCTGGCCCTCGGGATCGGGCTTCTGCCACCAGCCGCGTTCGGCATTGAGCCGGCCGAGCGGCATGTCGATGATGCCTTCGTTCTCGGCAGGGCCGCCCTCGACCACGGTCCAGTAGGTCTTGCCGATCTTGCCATGCTTGAACAGCAGGCCGAGCGAGGCCGTCGCTTTCCGGTGGCGGCCGAGCACGAGACAACCGGAGGTGTCCTTGTCCAGCCGGTGGGCCAGCACCGGCGGCCGCGGCAGGCCGAAGCGGAGTGCGTCGAACGATGCTTCGAGGTTCGCGCCGCCCTTGGGACCGCGATGCACGGGCAGGCCGGCCGGCTTGTCGATGACCAGCATCAGCCCGTCGCGATGGAGCACGCGCGCCAGGATCTCGTCGGCGGTCAATTCGGGAACATCGAGCAATTGCAAGACTTTCGTTTACGGGCTGGAACGGCTAACACACCAGCGCGGTGGATTTGGCATTCGCTCGGCAGCCGCTGAGAAACGCGAAGCGAATGCCAAATCCAGGGCCGCACTGGCAACAATATCTTCTCGTTCCGCTCTTCGATTTGAAGTTCCTAACCGGACTTGCGGCAAGAGAGTAGGAACTTCAAATCGTCGGCACGAGCATCATGAACGATACCACGTCAGATCCCCCCCAAGCTGAGCTGGTGGCGCCGCCTGTCCAACGGGCTGAAGCGTACCTCGTCCTCGCTCGGGACCGCGGTCGCCGATCTCGTCACCAAGCGCAAGCTCGACCGGGCCATGCTCGACGACATCGAGGACGTGCTGCTGCGCGCCGACCTCGGCACCCAGGTCGCGGTGCGGATCGCGGACGCCGTCGGCACGGGGCGCTATGACAAGGCGATCTCGGCGGACGAGGTCAAGGACGTCGTCGCGACGGAGGTCGAGAAGGTGCTGGCGCCGGTCGCGAGGCCGCTCGAGATCGACGCGGGCAAGAAGCCGTTCGTCATTCTCGTCGTCGGCGTCAACGGTTCCGGCAAGACCACCACCATCGGCAAGCTCTCGCAAAAGTTCGCCTCCGAAGGTCGCAAGGTGATGCTGGCCGCCGGCGACACCTTTCGCGCAGCGGCCATCGAGCAGCTCAAGGTCTGGGGCGAGCGCACCAGGACTCCGGTCATCGCCGGAGCGCAGGGATCGGATTCGGCCAGCCTCGCCTTCAGCGCGCTGACGGCGGCGAAGGAACAGAACATCGACGTGCTCCTGATCGACACCGCCGGACGGCTGCAGAACAAGTCCGAGCTGATGAACGAGCTCGAAAAGGTCGTGCGCGTCATCCGCAAGGTGGACGACACTGCGCCGCATGCGGTGCTGCTTGTGCTCGATGCCACCGTCGGCCAGAACGCGCTGTCGCAGGTCGAGGCCTTCCATCGCACCGCCGGGGTCACCGGCCTCGTGATGACGAAGCTGGACGGCACGGCGCGTGGCGGCATCTTGGTGGCGCTCGCGGAGAAATTCAAACTGCCGGTGCATTTCATCGGCGTCGGCGAAGGCGTCGAGGATCTCGCGCCGTTTACCGCGCGCGATTTCGCCCGCGCGATTGCCGGAATCGAAAGCTGAGAATGGACAAGACCCAGCCGCATCCGCTGTTCAAGCTGGCGACCGAGCTCGGTCCGCTGCTCGTTTTCTTCTTCGTGAATGCGAAGTTCAATTTGTTCGCCGCGACCGGCGCCTTCATGGTTGCGATCGTGGCGGCGATGGCCGCCTCCTACGTGGTGACGCGCCACGTCCCGATCATGGCGATCGTGACAGGCGTGATCGTGCTGGTGTTCGGCACGCTGACGCTGGTGCTGCACGACGAGACCTTCATCAAGGTCAAGCCGACCATCATCTACGGCCTGTTCGCCGCGATCCTCGGCGGCGGTCTCCTGTTCGGCCGCTCCTTCATCGCCGTCATGTTCGACCAGATGTTCAACCTGACGCCGCAAGGCTGGCGCATCCTCACGCTGCGCTGGGCGTTGTTCTTCGCCGGCATGGCCGTGCTGAACGAGATCGTCTGGCGCACCCAGAGCACGGACTTCTGGGTGAATTTCAAGGTGTTCGGCGTGACGCCGCTGACCATGATCTTCGCCATCGCCCAGATGCCGCTGACCAAGCGCTATCACCTCGAACCGGTGTCGCTGGAGACGAGCGAGGCCGAGGCGGGGGACGTGAGGAACAGGTAGGTCCCGTGTCCCGGACGCGCGAGCCGGGACCCAGACTCTCTTCAGAAATGCAGTCGTGGCTACATGGGCCCCGGCTCTGCAGCGCACCGCTGAAGAAGCGCTGCGCAGCGTCCGGGGCACGAGAGGTCAGCTCCCCGCCTTCAACGCCTTCTCCATCTGCGGCAACAACACCGTCCGCAAATTGTCCGGCGTGATCGGCCCGACCAGCTTGTAGACGATGGTGCCTTCGCGTCCGACGACGAAGGTCTCGGGCACGCCATAGACGCCCCATTCGATCGAGGCGCGGCCGTTGGCGTCCACGCCGACGCGGCCGAACGGGTTGCCGTAGCGCCCCAGGAAGCGCCGCGCGTTGTCGGGCGCGTCCTTGTAGTTGATGCCGACGAGCTGGAAACGTGTGTCCTTGGCGAGCTCGGTCAACAGCGGCGCCTCGTCGTGGCACGGCACGCACCAGGACGCCCAGACATTGACGAGACTCACCTTGCCCTTGAAGGCGGCGGGATCGAGCCCGGGCACCTGCGCATTATCAGCCTGCAATCCGTCGAGCGGCGGCAACGTGGTCTGCGGCGCCGGCCGCCCGATCAGCGCGGAAGGAATCCGCGAGGGATCGCCGCTGCCGAGCCGGAACCAGAACAACAGTGCGAGCCCGATGAAGGCGATCAGCGGCAGCACCATCAGGAAGGTGCGGCGCTGCGGCGTCGCGGAGGTCGATTGATCGTTCATGTGATCGTTCTTGGCGTATCCATCGCGCTGCGGCCCGAGCGGCGGGTGATGCCGCTGCGTTCGAGGTCGCGCAGGCGCCGGGTCTGGTTGCGATAGTCGAGCACGATCCAGCCGATCAGGATCGCCACCACGATGGCCGCAGCCGCGTAGGACATCACGATGAAGGATGCGTAAGGACCGAGCGACATGGTCATGCGGCCCCAACTTCTTTTGACGCGTTTGAACCGCCGCCCACG
This sequence comes from Bradyrhizobium sp. NAS80.1, assembly GCF_001908205.1. Classification (GTDB taxonomy): domain Bacteria; phylum Pseudomonadota; class Alphaproteobacteria; order Rhizobiales; family Xanthobacteraceae; genus Bradyrhizobium. Next base: position 1,728 of record NZ_LGHL01000087.1, on the reverse strand, counting down.
TCGCTCGAAAACGCGACACGGCTCGCTTGCATCATCTGCAGCGAGCGGACGCGGCGGCGCAGGATCTCGTTGCGCATCGCAGCCAGGTGCAGCGTGACGAACAGCAGCGTGAACGCGACCGCCATCACCAGCAGCGGGATCAGGAACGATTTGTCGAGCGTCGAGCCGCCCATGCGCATCACCGAGGCCGGCTGGTGCAGCGTGTTCCACCAGTCGACGGAGAACTTGATGATGGGCAGGTTGATCGCACCGACCAGGGTCAGCACGGCGGCGGCGCGCGCCGCGCGGGAAGGATCGTCGACCGCGCGCCACAACGCCATCAGGCCGAGATACATCAGGAAGAGAATCAGCACCGAGGTCAGCCGCGCGTCCCATTCCCAATAGGTGCCCCACATCGGCCGGCCCCACAGCGATCCCGTGAGCAGCGCGAGGAAGGTGAAGGCGGCGCCGATCGGTGCGGCCGCTTTCGCGGCGACGTCGGCAAGCGGGTGCCGCCACACCAGCGTGCCGAGCGAGGCGATGCTCATCACGCCCCACACGAACATCGAGAGCCAGGCGTTGGGCACGTGAATGAACATGATCTTCACGGTCGCGCCCTGCTGATAGTCGTCGGGCGCGTAGGCGGACTGATACAGGCCGACGGTGAGCAGGATGACGGTCGCGGCCGCAAGCCACGGCAACACCCGCGCTGTCAGCGCGAGGAACCGTGTTGGGTTGGCGAGGTCGATCAGCGTCATGGTATTCTGATAATCACCGGTGGTCGCTCAGGCAATCAGCACGAAAGGCCGCAGCGAAAATTGATCGGGGTCAAGGTCAGTCTAATCCGTGCCGAAGGCTCGCCGCAGCCGCGAAAGGGCCGATCACGAGGCTGACCAGCGACAGCGCGCACAGGATCGAGAACGGCGCGCCGAACGACATGGGACCGACGATCACGGCCTGCGAGGCCGCAACCCCGAAGATCAGCACCGGGATCGACAGCGGCAGCACCAGCACCGCCATCAGAAGTCCGCCGCGGTGCAGGGTCACCGCCAGCGCCGCGCCGATCATGCCGGTGAAGGTCAGGGCCGGAGTACCGGCCAAAAGCGTCAGCGCCACCGCGCCGGTTGCGACCATGTCGAGGTTGAGCAGCAGGCCCAGCACGGGGGTTGCGACAATCAGCGGCAGGCCCGCGGCCAGCCAATGCGCCAGCGCCTTGGCGGCGCAGGTGAGTTCCAGCGGCGTCCGGCTCATCGTGATCAGGTCGAGCGAGCCGTCCTCATGGTCGGCCATGAACAGCCGATCCAGGGTGAGCAGGCTCGCCAGCAGCGCGCCGAGCCACAGGATCGCCGGCCCGAGCCGCGACAGCAGCGCCAGGTCCGGTCCCACCGCGAACGGCATCAGCACCACGACGGTCAGGAAGAACAGCACGCCGATCAGCGCCCCGCCGCCGACGCGGAGCGCGATCCGGACGTCCCGGCGAATGAGGGCGGAAAGAGCGGTCATGGGGTGGCCCTTTTGCGCCGCAACGGCGGTGCGTTCCCTCCCCCCTTGCGGGGTAGGGTTGGGGAGGGGGGTAGCCCCGGGAGGGATGCTTGAAGCGGGCGGGCCGGCAGCAACAGATCTCCCGCCTCCCAAGCGCTAGAACCGACGGGCCGTGCCGTGCGGCACCCCCCTCCTTGACCCTCCCCCGCAAGGGGGAGGGAACGGAGAGGGCGCTATGCAGGCGCTCGAAAAGCTGAGGGTCAGACT
>NZ_LGHL01000086.1 GCF_001908205.1 Bradyrhizobium sp. NAS80.1 | reverse complement strand
CTAAGTTGAAGCCACGTGCTAGCTTAAGCGCTAGAACCGCCTTGGACGAATAACTTCTTCTATCGCGCTCAAGCGCCTTGGCGTTTTCACACAGCCAAGACCCGAAGCCGACATCTTCATGTTCTCGGCGCCTCTCTGACTGACAGGCCAAGCGCGTTTGCAGCGGGATGGAACGTGGACGATGCTTAAGTGGCGCTGGTGGCAACTCGAACTCGCGAAGAATACGAACCAATCGGCCATGCCGAAGGAGCGTCTCGACGAGATGGTCCACGATCATCACCTTCGCCGCGCAATACTGGGTAATCTGCGCGACACTCCGCTTGTCCAAGCTCGGTTCGGTAGATGAGCAGCCAACGTGGCGTTGGCGCGGACCTGACGCAGCGCGCGCTGACCGACTACCGACAAAGCCGCGTTTTGAATGTTTTGCCCATTTGCGACCTTCTGGACGAACGACAGCGCGTCCGCTGCATAAGGTGAGGGCGGCAGGATTCTCCCGGCTGCCGCAAAGGCCGCGTCCTGCAGGCGCTTGCCCTGCGCAAGAGCGACCGCCCCATCGAACGCGGCCCGCGCAACGGGGCCGCCCGGCAGTCGGTCGCGCGCCGCAGCCAGCGCGGCTTCGGCGATGTTCTTGCCCTTGGCGAGGTTCAGCGCGACATCGAAAGCGGCCTGGGCAATTGCGCCGCCGGGTAAAGCGCCCCGTGCCGCAGCCAGCACCGCTTCGGTAATCGGCCGGCCTGCTGCCAGCGCATTAGCCGCCCCTAATGCGGCCGCTACCCCAGTGCCGATGCCGGGCACGAAGGGAGCCACCATCTCGGCCAATTTGAGCTGGTCGCGCAGTGCGTCGATTTGGCCGCCTACCGCGCCTTTCAGCGCCGCTCCAAGATTCTCCCCGCGGGCGATCCGTGAACCCGCATCGATCGCGATCGCAGCTGGTCCAAGGCCAAGCCGCGCGGCACCGATGGCAGCACGCGAGATATCGCCGAGAATCGGGATTTTTCCAACAGTGTCGGCGGCCTTGCTAACCGTGCGCGCAACGTCGCCAACGGCGCGGCCGACCGAGCGAATGATCGGGATTTTTCCAACGGTGCCGGCGGCCTTGCTGACCGTGCGCGCAACGTCTCCAACGGCACGGCCGACCGAGTGAATAAGACCGCCAAGGAAATATTCCATCTCCGGGTCATATCGGAACGGTTCGACCCCGACTGCGATTGGTGGCGGCGGGAGTCGCAGGCGCGCAGCGCTCCGCGTTATGGTGGCGTGAGGTCGATGGAAGCTCGCACGGTAGCGCCTATCGTAGGGCGCGAGGGCCGAAACCAGGGGTGGCGCATAGACGTCGGATGCGGCGGCCAATGCGGCTTGAGCCGCTATGCGTGAGGGTGCAATCACAGGTTCTTCCGCCGCGTGCCGCGCTGCCTCGGCCGCCAAGCGGACGAAACGCTGAGCCGCTTCGAACTCCCGTTCCTCCCCCTCGAGGCCCTCGAGTTCAAGCCCCATCGCTCGCGCCGGCGCCGGCCTGGCGAGGCCTTGCCGAGCAATGCTCTTGAGCAAACCGCCGAGCGCGCCCCCCACCGCAGGAGAAAGCGAGCCGCCGGCGCGTCTGGCGGCGTGCGTCAGAATTGCCCCGAGCAGGTGATCGAAATCCGCTTCGCTCCCTACGTCGATCAGACGACCGGCGAATTCGCCTGCCTCGGCCTCGCTGAGCGCGGCGCCGGCATCATCTAGGGAGCGGCGAAGGCGCGCTGGATGCTGCAGTGGACGCGGCACGGTCTGAAAAGTGGGCGCGAGCGCGACACTGGTCATGGCGATGCCTCCGATCTGACCCGCTGTGGATCTGCAATCGACGTGCCAGAGCCGCACATAAGTTGGGAAAGGGCCTCACACTCAATCAGGCGAAGCGCCGACCGCGCCCTCGCCAACTTGAGCGCAAAACAAACTAAGCAAACTTCACCAAGCTGACAACGCTTCGGCCGCCGTCGATACGCATCCGGATGCGGCGTGGCACGACGGCATCTCTGGGCCCAGAATCCTTTTGAGGTCTTGCTCTTGCTCGAAGCGGACGGCCTCTGCAGGCGAAAAGGCTTTCGTCAAGTGCGCAGAAAAACCCGGTGAGGCGAAATCAGCTTCGGCGGTCTGGAATAGAAATCACTTGAGAAACAACACAATCGGTTTGGCACGGTTGTTGAAGAACTACTCTCCACCGACAAGGTGCATCCTTGTTCGACACGGTGAGTCTTTTCAATAAGGAGACCGCAATTATGACCAATCTCGAGACCTTTGAATACAGCCCGGAAATGGAAACGTATGAAGCAGAGTGGGGTGGCGAGGCCGAGGTTTTCAGCGAAGCGGAAACCATGGAGCTGGCGGGCGAAATGCTCGAAATCACCACTGAGGCCGAACTGGATCGATTCCTGGGCGACCTCATCAGCAAAGCGGGACAGGCCGTAGGCACGTTCGTGCGTTCTCCCGTCGGACAAGCGGTGGGCGGATGGTTGAAAGGGGCCGCAAAATCCGCGCTGCCTCTCGCCGGGGGGGCGCTGGGTGGTTTTGTCGGCGGGCCGCTCGGAGCCAAAATCGGCAGCGGCCTCGCTTCGATGGCGGGCAACGCTCTGGGCCTCGAAGCCGAGATGAGTCAGGAGGACCGCGAGTTCGAAGGTGCCAAGAGTTTCGTGAAAATGGCGGCTGATGCCGTGAAGTCTGCGGTCGCCGCGGCCCCCGGCGCCAACCCGGTCGAAGTAGCGAAAGCGGCCGTTAAGGCGGCGGTGAACAAGCACGCCCCTGGGCTCCTTGGTGGCGCGGCCGTTCCTGGACTCATTGCCGGTGCGGCCGGGCCCGCCAGAAAATTCGGCCGCACTGGCCGTTGGGTGCGCCAGGGCAGAAACGTCATCATCGTCAACTGCGGATAGGTGCTTGTGGGTCCAGCGGAGTACGTCATGCGCGACTTCAATCCAAGGCCGAACGTGCGACCGGACGCATTTGAATTTGCTGGTGCAACGGATGGCAGATCCGTTGTGCCTGCCAGACCTCGAAGCCCCTTCAACAACGCTGACGAGATGGGGTTGGCCTTGGAGCTGCTGCAGGTCACAAACGAAGCTGAGCTCGAACGATCCCTGGGTGAGCTCTTTAAGAAAGCATGGAGGGGCATCGAGCCGGTTGAAGCTAAAGTCATTGCGCCTCTCGGGGTCCTCCTCAAGACGGTTGCCAGGAAAGCGCTGCCCTCGGTAGCGACTGGCGCAGGCACGGCCTTCGGCAAACCGAGGGACGATGCGATCGCCGGGAATCTTGGATCGCTTGTAAGCCAAGCATTGGAAGCGGAAGCGGCTGGAATGACGGCCACAGACCGCGACGTAGAACAGTGCCGGCAGTTGCTCGAAAAGTACTTGCGGTTCGTGCGATTTGCCGGGAAGGCCGCTATGGCCGCCGCATCGGCTCCGGCAGGAGTCAATCCCATAGCGGCGGCCAAAAGGAGTCTTGTGGACTCGGCAAATGAAAAACTTGCGCGAAGGCCTGCATCAGCCGGATTAACCGCGACCTTCGCGGAAGGTGTGCCGGCAACCGCAGTGATGAAAGCAGCCCCCGCTGTCGGTCGCGCGGCGGGGCAGACATCTCGAACAAGGGCGAAGGCTCCGGGCGAATGCATCTGCAGCGTTTGCGAGCTGCCGCCCGGGTCCTGCCAGTGCGGGAAGATCGGCCGCAGTGGCCACTGGTTCCGCAGTGGAAGCAGCATCATCGTCAACTGCTAGAGGTTAGAGCGGGCACATCAGCCTTACCGAAACTTCAACAAGACCGTTGAGCAGGACAATAGGAGAACTCCATGCACGACATCGATCGTATTCAACTGGAGACCCAGCCCGAAACCGAAATGTTTGAAGCCGGTCCATTCGAAGCCGAACAATTCGAGTTTGCGCAGACAGGAACACCTTACGGCGAGACTGGTGAAGTGTTCAGCGAGACTGAGCAGATGGAGCTCGCGAGCGAATTGCTTGAAATCACGAGCGAGGCTGAACTCGATCGGTTCTTGGGAGACCTCATTGGCCGTGCAGGCAATGCGATCGGAAAGTTCGTCAAATCACCCGAAGGACAGGCGATCGGCGGCATCCTGAAAGGCGCTGCAAGGCAGGTCCTACCCGGAATCGGTTCAGCAATCGGCGGCTACTTCGGAGGAGAAACGGGAGCAAAACTCGGCGGTGACGTGGCATCCGCGGCCGGCAGAGCCTTCGGTTTGGAGCTCGAGGGGCTGAGCAGCGAGGACCGAGAGTTCGAGGTAGCGAGGCGCTACGTCGGCTTTGCCGGCGAAGCCGTCAAAAATCTGGCGCTGGCTCCTTCTAGTTCGGACCCGAGATCTGCGGCCACTACAGCGGCGGTGGAAGCAGCGAAGACGCATGCTCCGGGTTTGCTGTCGCCTCGCCAGGACGCCTCGCCAACGTCTCGCCAAGCGGGATTTCAACCTCAGACATATTCTGCTTTTCGGACCGGGCACAGCGGCCGCTGGCTGCGCCGCGGCAGCAAGATCGTCTTGTACGGGGTTTGAACGGCCATGAACGCTAGCTCATATGCCCACTGGATGTTGGACCAGGAGGCGCGCGCATTACTGGCACGGCTCGCGCGCGTGAAGCCATTTGTGCTCTCTCAGCCGATGCTCCTGGCCGCGAGTCTTTTGCCCGCGGCCCAGATCGCGATCGAACGTTTTCTCGCCAACGGACGACGCGAGCTGAAGGAGCGGGTTCAGGACTTCCTGGGCTGGCTGCATGCCGAGGGTGCGCAAGCCTCGCCGATGGACGCCCAGCGCCGATTCGTTTTCCTCAAGCTGCGGTTCAACGCTGTCCTCTCGCAGCTCGACCTCTTCCATCAAGTGATTACGCAGCGCAGCGAGAACGAGCTGGGAGTCTGGTTATCCGGTCTCGATGTGGTCGCGGCGGATGCCTTGGCGCTACCGGAGTATTACGAAGCTCCGCCGGTGATCTGCTATCTGGATCGAGGCGTCGGCGGCGCAATAAGACGCGCACGGACCCGCTTGCCCGGCGGTGGGGAGAATCCGGTTGCCGTGATCCGCGTCCCGCGCGAGCGAATGATCGGCAGCGGCATCGCATCATCGCTGATCCACGAGGTAGGCCATCAAGGGGCGGCCCTTCTCGGATTGGTCCCCTCGCTCCGGCTGGTTCTGCAAGCCAAGCAACAAGATGTGAGCAAGGCTTTGGCGTGGCGTCTGTGGGAGCGCTGGATCTCCGAAATCGTTTCCGACTTTTGGTCTGTTGCGCGGGTGGGCGTGGTATCGACCTTGGGGCTTATCGGCCTCGTCAGCCTGCCACGGCCCTTTGTTTTCCGGGTCAACGTCGACGATCCGCATCCAACGCCCTGGATCCGTGTGAAGTTGAGCTGCGCCATCGGCGATGGCCTTTACCCGCATCCGCAGTGGCGAAGAGTGGCGAGTCTTTGGGAGTCCTACTACCCGATTGCCGATCTCGACGACCAGCGCCGGAACCTGCTCGCCCTGCTGCAGGAATGTCTTCCGGAATTCGTCGCGGTCCTCATCAATCATCGCCCGAAGACCTTGCACGGGCGCTCACTCCTTGAAGTGATGAAGATCGAGCAGCGGAATCCCGCCCGGTTAACGGCGCTGTTTGGCGGCTGGACCAAGGCACCGATGCAGATGTATCGCGCGCCACCATCGCTGGTCTTCGCCGCGCTTGGCCAGGCGAAAGCGGATGGTGCTCTGAGCCCCGAAGATGAAAGTGAGCTGCTGGCAAAGCTTCTTAGCTTTTGGGCGATGCGCAGCACGCTCGATACTTCAGCGTACTGTGCGGCAATACCGAGATCACAAGTGCGAGCGTTAGCAGCATAGACGACGACGCCAACATAGGAGGCACGACGATGGCCCAACAGCCCACGCAGCAATGGTCATGCACTGTTTCGACTGACTCCGAGCAAGCCCGTAAGCACGATGAAGTAACATTGGCAGTTACTCTATCGAACACCAAGTTCGATCAGCTTAGCGAGGCGGACAAAGAAACAGTTTATGCGACAGGTTTCGACTACCAATATCACACTGTGAATATGCTACTGCAGGACGCCATTAACAAAGCACCGGGAAGCAACACAAGACAATTTTCCTTCGAGGTCCCGGACCTTAAGGACGCGGACTACGAAATTGATGTCACAGTCAAAGCCAAGGGAGATTGGAAGGGGCAGGGTGACCCCCTCGCCGGTTTGACGCCTCCCAAGTACGACATTAAGCAAAGCACGACGCTCAGCGTCGCGCGGCCGACCGAAATCGAAGCGAGGGTAACCCTGCAGCGCTCATTTGCAGGTCCGACGGATGATCGCGCGCTGTGGACGGCCATTCGTAACCGCACGGCCGCAATCGGGTTCGAGCGCTACAGGAAATTCATCGATTGCGTTTTTTGCGGTGTCCCGATCGATATCAATATGTTGGGCGCAGCCCAGGTCAATTTTCGGCCTATCGACCGGTGCTTGGATCCGATTGATGCTACAGATCGAACGGATAAGAGACAGCTTAGCATCTACGGGCCCTATGCCTACAGCGTCTTGAAGCTCGCGACGCAAGCGTTTCTGACACTCGAAAGCGGCGTCGTCATAAGAGATCCCCCGGGAAAACCGAAGATTTTCGACCTCGAAAAAGAGCGCATCCGCCTCAACGACTTTTCGCTGGAATTAAGTGAGCTCAAGAAGGAGCTAGGGACTTATCTTGGCCCTGCCGACCACTTGCCGTATCTCGATAGGATCGTGACGAACTTGATCACCCTTGATAATGCAGACGTCAAGGAGGTCCTGCCCTATTGCCTCGGAGTCCTGCAACATCGCCTGACTTCCCCAAGCCTCATCGAGCTGATTTGGTCCTATTGGCTTGAAGAGGGGATGCTCGTTCAAACTATGAATGCAATCGCGCGGCGTTTCCAGAACCGGCGCGGTTCACCGAACGACCCATTAGCAGAGCTGGAATTCGATCCGTTGCGACCGCTGAACAATTTGATCTGGGGCTTCATCCAGGACGAATACAATCGGCTGACGGTGCCGCGGCGGGCGCACGAGTACCAACATCACTATGGGCTGTCGCTGCTGGGTAAGGCCGTATCGGATCTCAATCCGGCCGATAGCCGGTCGAAATTCATCGAGGCGTTCCACAATATGCTCTCGGCCTCGGCGCGCTTCTTCAAGGAGGATTCCGACACCACGGTGATTGCCGATGCGTTTCCGTTGCTCAACGCGCTCCAGGAGGTCCATCTCATTTTGGCGGAAGGGGCGCATAATCAGTTCGGCGATCTGACGTGGACCGCCCGCGCCGAAATGATGACGATACAGTGGATGCTGGCGCGACCCGAGATGAAGGAGTTTCTGCGCGGACGCTATATGGTGCCGTACCAGGAGGAATGGATGGGCGCGGTCGACAGCATGAAGAGACTACAGGGTTGGACCGACACCACCGTTACTCATTTCTATGAACTCGCGGTGACCGGCGAACGGGTCTTGCTCTCCATCCGCTACGGCGATTGGTCCGACATCGAAAACATCGAGGATCAGGCAAAAACCTGGGCGCGCTCCTGGAAGCCCGAGATCCAACGCTACATCCATGCCTATCGAACGGTCACCGGAGTAGATCTCGCAGCTGACATCGTCGATACCCGCGATGCAGCAACGCGGTACGTTCAGCCTTCGGTGCTGCTCAAGCGCAGGCTCGTGGAGCAGATTTCGGCGATGTCGCGCCCCTCGAACGGTCCCGGCCTCGTCGCAGCGAGGGTGTCGGGCTCCACCGCATTGCCCAAGCCCGGACGCCCCGAATTGCCAGCGTACAGAAAGGAAACCTAAGTCGAGGCGGCCATGATGATGCTCGACTTCACATCAGTGCTCTACTTGGGCTTTCGTCATGCCCATCACACGCTGCGGCCATGGGCCCAGCTCACGACGGGCCGGCCGGCGGCGCTCGAGCCGCCGCCGGAGGCCGAGCGCGTGGCACAAGATCTGGCGCAACTGCTGCGCTGTAAAGGGGCGGTGCTCGCTCCCTCGACGCTTCACGTTTACTGGGATCTATTCGACCTCCTGGCGAGAGACCGCGTCGCAATCTACGTCGATGCGGGGACCTATCCAATCGCTCGTTGGGGCATCGAGCGGGCGGCCGCGAAGGGAGTGCGGACAGCGACGTTTCCGACGCATGATTCAGCCGCGCTAGAATATCTTCTGCATCGGGACCGGCAGGAGGGGTATCGTCCTGTTGTCGTGACGGATGGATTTTGCCCCGAGTCCGGTCGGACGGCGCCGTTGCCGGACTATTTGAGGCTAGTTCGGAAGCGGAACGGAAATCTCGTCGTTGATGACACGCAAGCCCTCGGAATCCTGGGAAAAGATCCCGCGCAGGACGCTCCTTACGGCTGGGGCGGCAGTGGAACACCGGCCTGGTATGGGGTCGCAGGACCGGAGCTAATCATGGGAAGCTCTTTGGCGAAGGGCTTCGGCGCGCCAGTGGCGGTCATCGCCGGCAACGCCAAGCTGATTACAAAATTCGTGGATCTCAGCGCGACCAGGGTTCACACCAGCCCGCCGTCCCTCGCCGTTATCAGCGCAGCTCAGGGGGCTCTCGCCGTCAATGAGAAGCGAGGCGACCTGCTACGCATTCGTCTCGTGAAACTCGTGCGGTACTTCAGAGAGGGGCTGCGTCAGATCGGTCTTTCGGCGTTGGGTGGCTTGTTCCCCTTTCAAACATTGAGGGCCATTCCGGGCATCGATCCACGGCACCTCTACCGCGAATTGATGAGTTGCGGTGTGAGAGCCGTGTTGCGTTCGACACGACACATGCCCAACGGCGCCCTCAGCTTCCTGATCACCGTATTGCACACTCGGTCTGACATCGGCCGCTGCGTGGACGCGTTGCAGCACTCATGCGTGCTGGTGCGCCATCAGGATGGAAAACGAGATCACGCGTTCGATAGAGAAGGTTCCGACGTCGTTGCCTACACGTGATAAGCAGTGGGAGGCCAACCATGAGCGGCGAATTCAATTTCGAGGTCATGCCCTTTGAAGCGTATGACGGATTTCGAACGCTGGCCTCAGAGCAGAGCGGCTTCGAGATGGAGGAGGAATTCGGCCGCCGGGGTTCCCGCGTGCGCCGAGTATTCCCGCGCGCACCGCGAGTTATGTCCGGCCGGTCGGCAAGGCCGTCGATTTTCCCGTTCAAAGGATCCAAGAAACCGCCGGTTCGCAAGCCGCGTCTTACGCTACCCCGGTGGCCTTGGGGTGTGGCCGTCGAGCCCTATGGTGTCGCCGTCGCGCCATACCCCGCCGAACCCCCACCGGCTGGCTCGGAGTACATGCGCTGGGTGCAAAGCGCGCTGAATGATGTGCTCGGCTTGCGGCTGCCGCTGGATGGGATCGCGGATTCGGCGACACGCAGTGCCATTCGCAGCTTTCAACGGCGTGAGGGGCTTCCCGTCGATGGCGCTGTCGGCCCCGATACCGAGCGTGCGTTGATCTCAGCAAGAGGTGGAGCCTCGCCCCGTGATGGAGCGCCGACTCCAACCGGGCCGGGCATGCCCGAGCCTGTCGAGCAGATCAACGCGCCGCAGGCGGCAGGCGCGACCGGCCCGTCCGAGCCGACCGCGACATTACCCGCTGCAGAATTCGAGTGGGGCGGCTTCGAACAGGAGCTCGACGCCACGCGAGAGATCGCTGAACGCGCCCACACTCTTGCGCCACCCACCTCACGCATCAGGATCAGTGAGCGCGAAGTCCGAGCGACGCTCGCCATGGCGGCGACGAAGGTCCCGGGTCTCGGCATCACCATCGAGGAGCTGCTTGTCCGGCATCAGGCGGAGGCGCGGGGAATTCCCATCGAGGTGCTTCTGGCTTTCATCCATTTCGAGGCAGGCCGTCTCTTTGATGACGCCACCGCAGGCAAATGGAGTGAGAAGCATCAGAAGTATATCCCGTCGTTCTATGAGCTCGGGGTGTTTCAGACCCCCGCCGGCGACCATGGCTGTACCAACGAGGCCGGTGTCAAGACATGCATGTTTAGGCCGCCGGGCCGCAACGTTGAGAATAGCCCGTTCGGCAAAGGCTGGAGGCATCTCGCCGGCGTCTACCCGACGGAAAGCAACTGGAGAGATCCCACGATGCAAGTTCGCGTTGGATTGTGGGATCTCAACAGCGCGGCGGACCGCGTCCATGCGGCGTTCGCCGCCTTGTTTCCATCCAGGCGGTCCGAATGGTTCTTGCGCATGGCAGTACTCTATTCCTTCGCTGCCGGGGCGGGGGCTGCCCGCTTCTTCCTGCGCAAATTCAAGAACGAGCTCCTGGCTCTGCCGGAGGCTCAACGCTGGGATTTCCTGTGCGGCAAGAACGTCGGAACCTTCCATTTCAATCCCGAGAACATCGACAAGAAGATGGCGTTGGCGGCAAAGCTCCGCGCCGTTCGCGGCACCGCCATCGCTCAAACGCCTGGAGGGACGCGATGAACAGGTTGTTGAGTTTCAATCCTGAACCTTTTGAAACCAGTTTTGAGGTCGAAGGTGCATTCGAACTCGATGGTGCGCCGGAGTTGGAAGCCGAGTGGGAAACGACCCGATTCGCCAGACCGCGAACACGCGTTCTATCGCGGCCGGCTTCACTCCTCGCGAGGGCCCCATCGGCTCCTCCGGTTGTCGACAGCCAGGCGCTCCGGCAGCGGATCGTGGGTGTCGCCACTCAGGAGCTGGCGCGCTGGAACAATGGCACTATCAAGGAAACCGATCCAAGGCTTCGCAAGACGCTGCAAGACTATTGGAAAACCGGCGCAGGGGTGAGTTACAGCGAGGATCAGCTAGGTGATCCCGCATTTCAAAACGCCCACCCGTGGAGCGCTGCCTTTATATCCTGGGTCATGAAGTCGGCAGGCGCCGGCGATGCCTTCAAGTACAGCGCCTCGCACGCTGTTTACACCCGCGCGGCGAAAGATAACCGCATCGCCAACAACAATAATCCCTTCAAGGCCTACCGTATCACCGAGCTGGCACCGCAGGTCGGTGATCTCGTTTGCAAGAGCCGGTCCGGCAGCGGGGCGACCTATGACAACATCAGACCAGGGATGAAGACCCATTGCGATATCGTGACCGAGGTTCGACCACGGGGCATCATGACCGTCGGCGGCAACGTCCGCAATTCTGTGGCGCAGAAAACATTGCGAACCGACGCAAATGGCGGCATCGCGGAGCCGAATTATTTCGCCGTGATCCGCATCAACGGCCAGCAACCATCCCCCTCGCCGACACCAGCGCCGACACCAGCGCCGCCCGTATCCGTGGCGCCGCGCCTGTTGCGACAAGAGTCGACTCCGCCTGGGACCACGCTCTACCTCGAAATCGATCTGAAAATCGTCGACAAGTTTGGAATTACCGCACCTCCGGTAACCGGTGTCTTCATTCCGGACGGCTACGCGCCGGGCGCGGCGGTGGATCTGATCCTCTATCTGCATGGTTTCAAGGCCGACGCCATCAAGCGACAGGCGATCGACCAATATTGGAATAGTCAGCGGTTCCCCTATGGGGCATTCCGCGAGGGCGTCAACGCCAGTGCGCGCAATGTGATCCTAGTGGCTCCCACGCTGGGTTCCCACTCGGAGGCCGGAACTCTGCTGAATCCCGGCGGTCTCGATTCCTACGTCGAGCAGGTGCTGGCGGCCTTGCGCACCTACCGTCCGCAAAGTCGCGTCGGCGCGCCACCCACCCTCGGCAATCTCGTTCTCGCCTGCCATAGCGGCGGCGGACTCCCGATGCGGCAATTGGCCGGAGGTCAGAATCGAGTCCTGGTCCGCATCCGCGAATGCTGGGGCTTCGACTGCACCTACAACCGCGGCGATGATGCTTTTTGGGCCGGGTGGGCGCGGGCTCGACCGAACGCCAAGGTTTACATCTACTACATTGCCGGATCACCAACCGCGCCGCTCGCGGTAAGCTTGCGCAATATGCGGGTTCCTAATGCCATCGTCCAGCCAGCGAAGGACAACCGGCACAACTATGTGCCTATGACCCACTGGCAAGAGCGTTTACAGGGTACAAGTTTCCTTGGGTCAAGGTCGGGCCGTTCAACTCCGCCGGTCCCGCCGCCCAGTCCCAGGAAAATACCCGGACCCGTCCCGCCGCCCGGTCCCTTCGTTCCGCCGGGCTACGTACCCAGTTCGACTCGCGTGAGGTTTGAACAGGCGGTTGTTCGCGACGATTGGCGTCAAGCCTTCCTCAATCTCAACGGTCTCAACATGTACGAAATGCTGCGCGCGTTGGACGGGCTTTCCCCGGATCGGCGCGACGCGCTGGTGGGCCAGCGGCAAGCCTTCCACGACATGGTGAACATGCCGCGGATCGGGTATGCGATGGCAGTGGTCCGAACTGGTCGGTTGCCCGCCATGGCGCCCGGCGATCTCGATGCTACTGGGCAAGTTCAGACGGCGGCGGAGTTTATTCAGGAACGCCAGTCACGACAGAACGATATCCGCCGCATGACCAAGAAGGAGTTCATTGAGTTCGTCGGCAAAAATGCCCAGTGCGCCATGGCGGCGACCGGCGTGCCCGCGTCCGTGACGGTTGCGCAGGCCATCGTCGAGACTGGCTGGGGAAAGCACACGATCGGCGAGGCAAAGAACTTGTTCGGCATCAAAGGGCGTGGCCCGTTGGGCTCCGTTCGTGCCCGAACCCGTGAATTCATCAAAGGCAAGGATGTCTTCGTCGAAGCTGATTTCGCCAAATACGAGAGCTTCGAGCAGAGCATCACCGAGCATGCACGGTTTTTCCTGCGCAACCGTCGCTTTGCCCGCGCTCTGCAATTCAAGGACGATCCCGACGCATTCGCGCGAGAGATCCACAAGGCTGGGTACGCCACCGATCCGCACTACGCGGACGTACTGATCAAGTACATGCGCGATTACAATTTGTATCGGTTTGATCAACGGCTGACTTACGAGGTATCGGCTTGAAAGTAGCCCTACTGCGAGGACGAGAGGAACCAGCAGCGGCGAGGGCAGCGCATTCCATCTTGAAATTGGGGCCTCAAAAATGAGTTCCTCCAGATAGGCTCCCGCCTGTGCTCGCAGCAATCGGCAGCGCTTTGAGGGCGAGCGCACTGCTGCTGGCGGCATGGCCTGCCTCAGCGCGCGACCTCAGCATGCCGGCGACACGGCCCCCCATCGGCCTGGAGCATCGCGACGTCTCGCAGCCCGATCATCTGCGCTGACCGATGGCGCGGTCCGCCACGAGCGGCCACGGTTCTCTCGATGCATCCGGAGCCGACTTCATGATCATAGACAGTCACTGCCATGCTGGCAAAGGCGACGGGCTGACCGGACCGTGGGATACCCCCGCGCCGCTGGACAAATATCGGCTTCGCGCCGCGCACGCTGGGATAACGCAAACCGTGCTCTTCGCCGCGTTTCATTCCGATTATGCGCTCGCTAACCGGGAGGTTGCGCGCATCGTCTCCGGTCGCCCGGATCGATTCTTTGGATTTCCTTCGTCAATGCTCTTCATGACCGATGACGCGTCCAAAGATTAGTTTGTCAGTCAGTCAAGGAATTCGGCTTTGTTGGAATCAAGGTCCATCGCCACGACGCACCCATTAGCCGAAAGTGTGTGAGGCCGCGTAGGAATTTTCGTTGCCCGTTTATACGATGTCAAGGGCGCGGTATCTGTATTGCTGGCCGAGGGATATTTCGGACTTCATCATTCCTCATTTGGGCAGCTTCGCCGACGATTCGCAGGCGCAGTTCGCGTTGATCGATCACTTGGTGCGACATCCCAACATTTACACCGATACAGCAGGCGTTCGCAGACTTGACATATTGGAGCAGGCCATTCGGCTGGCGGGCGCGCGAAAAATCTTGTACGGCTCCGACGGAGCATGGGTGCATCCAGGGATAGAGCTGGCGAAGGTGCGGGCACCGGCGCTATCGAGAGAAGCGATGAGAGTTTGGTCCTCGGCGACAATTTTCTGCGCTTGATCGAAAGAGCTGGCCGCTCCGGCCAGGCCAGGAACGAGTACAGTCTGTGTTCCGCTCCGGAGCGCAAATTGGCGGCTCAAATGACGGCGAGAGGCGATCCGTGGCTTCAAGATGAAGTACCTCGCTAACTGAGCCCTTGGAGCGCTTTAAAACGAAGTGGATACCATTTCGCGCAAAGAAAACTTGTTAGAGCGCGTTATTCCATTCAAAGCGAACGCGCTCTTGCGCAATCATGAACGCGCTTCGTCCGGTCGTGATTCGGCGCGACGCGAGCTTAGAATTCCTTGCGCTGTGCGCGCCGGATCTGCAGCGCCCGATCCGTAACGCCAAGGCGTCGTGCAGCCCGTTGAAGACTTCCGTCTTCCACCTCGGTCGCGTATTGAATAGCAATTTCCTCGGCAGCACGGCCGATTTCCTTGAGCCCGGCACCGAGAAAAACAGCTCGCTGGACCGGTTGCTTGAATTGGGAATCCAACCAAACCATCTGGTTCGATTGACAAGCTGGACGCTCATCCGACGGAACGTAACCAATTGTAATGGTCCCGTCTCCTGCGCATCGGCACATCAGCCTGGACACAACCTGCTGCAGCTCGCGCACATTCCCGGGATACTCTCGTCGCAGGAGGTATTCACGTATGCCAGGGTCAAGATGAGGCACTTTGTGGCTCGGATCAACTTGACGAAAAAAAATGTTCAGCCAGCGGAATGATATCCTCGATCCGTTCGCGAAGCGGAGGCAATTTGCATATGAAACTCGCGATGCGATGAAAGAGATCAGCGCGAAACTCACCGCGAGTTACCATTTCCAAGAGGTTGCGATTGGTAGCACAAACCAAGCGAAACTCGGTTCGGTGCCATGTGCTCCCGCCTACACGCTTATAGCTGCGTTCTTGAATGACACGCAGCAATTGTGCTTGGAGGGGCAACGGCAATTCCCCCACTTCGTCGAGAAACAAGGTGCCGCCGTTTGCCAACGCGAACGCCCCAGGCCGCTCCGACAACGCACCCGTGAATGCCCCGCGCTCATGCCCAAAGAATTCACTGCCAGACAGCTCGGATACAATGGCGGAACAATCCAAAACCACGAGCTCGCGTTTGTTCGGTCGCGAATCGAGCTGATGAATGAGCCGAGCGGCGACTTCCTTGCCCGTACCAGTCTCCCCGAGAATAAGCACACTCGTATCACTAAATCTCGCGATCTCGGATATCCTTCGCAACGTGGCAAGCCAAACCGGGCTTTCGGCGACGACGCCAGCGGCGCAAGCCCCTGCCAGCAGTTGCTCGATGGAAATCCAGCGTTCCAATCTAGCCTTTACTTGTCGAACAACATGATCCAGATCCGACCAGACCAATACATCTGAAGCACCCGCCTGAAGAAGTTCCCAGCCTCTTTCTCCGTTCCGCAATGCTTCGAGTTTCGCGATGGCAATTATGCGCTGGCGACCGGCACAACTAACGAATTGAAGAAAGTCTCGCAGTCGGCCCGTGATTTCGTCGAAGATACATATTCCGGGTCCGCTCGGTCTATCCTGGTCGAGAGGCGCGGTCTCGATGTCATGCTTTACCAGAGCTTTTGCAAGCAGGCTTTTTTCCTGCTCAGAAGCGTCTCCCCAATAATGCACCCAGCAGCCGATGCCCATCATCTGCCTCTCGATGATAGTCAGTCCAGCTTACGTCGATCATTGCGCAATCATCAAATCAGTGCCCGTTGCTTGCTGTGTTAAGCTTCGTCGCATGAGCCTCGATCACGGCTCGACCGAGACACCGATCGTGGGCCACAGCTGGCCACAACAGTCCTTCCCAACTTATTCATTGATTTGAATCGCGGTCCCGGCGCGGGTTGAGAAGCAGTAATGGAAGACGGCCCAGATATGAGCATCTGCAATCTAATCGGCAGGGCCGTCATATCGGCTCAGCGGTACCCGCATTCGCGATCGGCGACAACTGGAAGTTTAGCCTAGATTTTCACGGAACGAAATTCGCTTCACCCAAGTTCCCTAATTTTTTTTGAGAAAGTGTTCGCCGCGGGCTCTGGCCCGGCAGTCGTAACACTGCTGCTCGCGCCAAGAGATGCCCAAACCGATTGTACAGCCGATAGTGCGCACGCTTTAGGAAATTCAAATTGGCGGCGCACCACCGGCATTCGTGGGTTGCAAGAAGATTTCGACGGTCCAGTAGATGCGGTCTTGCATCAATGTATCCGGCCTCTGCTTGGAGCGCAGTGCTCCGGGCCATCATGGATATCAGTGCGCATGTGATCTGATTAGCGGACAGGCCTCGACCGGGCCATTTGGGTCACCAGTGTTCGCATGCGCCGGGAAGACCGATCCTCCATCGTCGTCTCATCCTCTCGCAGACCTCGGCAGGTAAGGGTGTTGTTACGTCATCGATAGCTCCTCACTTCGCGCGGTTCCTTTGTTCGTGCCTGGCTGTCGTTCCTTCGTGCCGGCCTACGCGCGCAGACGCGCCGCGCACGGCGCGAGGATCAAGCAGATGACACCGTCTTGACCGTTTTGACGCACGCGAAGGCGCGTCCCTTGTTGAGGACCGCCCAAGCGATCCGGGCGAGCTTGTTGGCGAGCGCAATCGCCAGCACGTTGTGGTGCAGCCGCTTCTTGGCGGCTTCGATCCACGAGTTGAGGCCATAGCGCTCCCAACACCTGACCTTGACCAGCACAACCCACGCGGCTTGCACGAACAGCG